>JAKONF010000099.1 GCA_022702085.1 Rickettsiaceae bacterium
TAATTTAAAAACATATTCATATCCATTAATTAGGAATCTCTTCACTCAACGACAAATTCGTATTTCCTGCTAATGATTGTGTGTGCTCGTAATCATCAATAGCTTGCCCTATAACTTCAGAATAAAAAATACCTTTATATTTAGTAAAAAATTCTTTAACTTTACTAGCGCAGTCAAGATGCTCAAGCGTAATTCTTGTTATTTCATTTTTACTACTTTCGTCTTTTAGATATGAGTGACCTTTGTATATTGGACGTTGTTCACAAAAACCTGATATATGTTGAAAAATTTCTAAATCTTTTGGATTGTCATTAATCAAAATAGCTTGAACTTGTTTAAAGTTAATAGGGGCTGTAATTGGTTGAATCTCATTTTCATTTGCGTGCTCAGATTCATTTGCATGTTTAAGACTTTCTTCATCTACATAGATTTTATAAGCGTCCCATAGTGCAAAGCTTTTGATATTATCAATTACCTCTTCATAATCTTCGAGAATATCTTGTAAACCAATTTTAAGTTTTTCAGGTAAAAAGTCGTAATTCATCGTTTGTTTTAAATGCTCTGCAAAGTCTGAGGATTCTTCGCCTGTCAACTTAGCATTCTTCATAGCGCATAAGCTTTTAAAGCGACAAAGCATGAAGTCGATATGATCATCGCTTAATTGTCCTATTAATTTCAAAGCTATATTTAAGCTTTGTTGAATTATATCTTTATTAGCTTTATTAAATAAATCATCGATGAAAGCTGCTTTCATGTAGAAATCATGAACTATCTCACGCGCATCAAATCCGGGATATTTGTCCGTGGTCAAGAATATCTCATTTTCCATTGATTCTTTTATTATGTCTAAAGGTGTTCTTCCGTAATTTTGAAGGTGTATATCAGCGCCATAGGCTAGTAATTTTTTAACTCCCTCTATATCATTACGTACTGCATGTAATGGAGTAGATGATCCTCCAATTCTTATAAGATTAACATCAGCTCCCACTTTTAGTAAATAATCAATCAACAAAAGTTTAGGTTTAAGATTAGATGAATTCACTGAACAAATAAATAGAGGAGTAGCATTAAAATCTAATTTATTGACTTCAAAACCATATTCTACCAAAAGATGCATTATTTCTAATGCATCACTTTCAGATATACGACCTGCCATGCATTTGTAAGCAACTTGATGTATAGGAGTTTGTACATATTCGTAATGAACATCAACATTACCCTCAGCCAATATTTTTTTTATCTCCTCAATGTCATTCTTATCTATAGCTGTGTATAATTTAACAAAGTTTTCTTTATCTTCAATCTGAGTAATGTCATCATCTTCAACTATGGCTTCGTGCAATTCAATGGAGTCTTCAAAGTCCTCAGTTTTGTCAATTAAAGCTTTTAATTGTTTTATCTTTTCTTCGGTGTAAATAGCAATATTTTTAGATAAATTTGAAATTTCATCATCACCATCAATATTTAGGTAATCTTCAACGATACTTGCAAAACCAATTTTGAGTTTTTCAGGTAAAAAGTCATAGTTAATAATTTGTTTTAAGTAATCGATAAAATCAGCGATATTATCTGTTACTTTTTGTTCTTTAATAGCATTAGCTCGTAAGTTTTTAAAGCGAGTGAGCATGAAGTCGATATGATGATCACTAAAATCATTCACAAGTTTTAAAGCTATGTCTAAGCTTTGTTGAATCATATCTTTGTCGGCTTTATTAAATAAATCATCGATAAAAGCAGCTTTTAGATATAAATCGCAGTTTATTTTATTAAGATCACTAATTTCATGATCAGCATCATTTTCCATTTTTTCTAATTGGGTTTTTGCTCTATTAAAACTTGAAATTTCAAGTAAGCCATCTATCTTATATATATCAGCTCCATTTGCTAATAGAAGTTCAGTTATAACATCATAACTTATTCTTAAAGCAGAAGAGCTGCCAATATTAACATCAGCTCCTGCGTCTAATAAACACTTGATTAGTAGAGGTTTGGGTTCCATTCCTATAGCGCAAAATAAAGGACTCATGCCACTCCATTCTTTATTAACATCAGCACCATAATTTATCAAAATTTGCATTATTTTTAGCGCATCATCTTCAGATATAGTTTCTACTTTTCGGCATAGCATATTAAGTTTACATAAAGGTGAAATATTAATATCCAAGATACCTGAATATTCGTAATGAACATCAACATTACCCTCGGCTAATATCTCTTCTATTTTGATGATATCATTATTATCTATAGCTTCGTGTAATCTAACAGAGTTTTCTATTCTTTGTTTTAGAATAGATTCCTCACTATTCTTTTCTTTTGTTAAATCAAATGCTTCTTGGCTTTTCATATTTCTGTTTTTATCTTTTCAACTCAAAATTATACATTGTTTATAGTAATTCAATGATAAAGAGAAATAAAGCTTATTATTGACTGAAAACTGAAGGTATATTAAGGTATATTATATGCCAAAATATCAAAAACTTTTTTGCACATTCAACTAAGAAATAGAATTACTTTTAAAATTACAAAGGAGGAAGTTACATTAAAAAAATATCATCAGCAAATTACCAATATTTGGCTTCTTTATCTGATTCTCTATGTGAATGGGTGTCTATAGAAGACGAAGAGGCTTATGATGATTTATGATAAATATGACATTTTCAGAGTACCATTAATTACCTTTCATTAATAAACAATCTCTTAAAAAGCGTCCAGCTTCGATAATTTCAAATAGCGAATTCCAAAGCAAATATAATCAATGCATTCTGGCTATGATTACAAGTGCCAAACAAAGTAACTGGGAAGATGATGTAATAATTACAAATAATTGTGAAACAGGTCTTACTGTTAGTTCAAAAATCAGATTAAAAATATTTACTTTAGAATCTAATCTTATCATAAATAGATTAGGCTACCTAAATAATCAAGACAAAAAATCTATCTCAATTAAAATCCAAAAATATCTATAATTATAATTTTATTAAATTTTCAAGATTAATATTTGGCTACATAATCATAATATATAGGGAGTCTTGAGATAAGGATTTTTTATAACCTTTCAGCTCCTTCATATACTAAATTTTGGAACATGATTTGTTGAGTTGAACATAATTCTTATACAATCTTTATTACAAATCTTCTTCACAATCTTTTATATATTGCAATGTGATTTTGATCACCTGGTCTAGATTTTCTTTAGTGTAAGCAGATATTGCAAAAATTTTATTAGTTGTTACTTTTTTTAATTCAGTGATTTTAGCTTTTATTTCATCTTCACTCAATGAATCGCATTTATTTAGGCAAATAATTTCCTTTTTGTCTTTGATATTTGCCGAATATGATTCTAGCTCATTTCTGATTATGTTGTAGTCTTCAGCTATTTTGGAGCTAGTACCATCTATTAAGTGAATTAATACATTGCAGCGTTCTATATGCTTAAGGAATTTATCCCCAAGACCTGAGCCAAGATGCGCTCCTTCAATCAATCCTGGAATGTCTGCTAGTACGAATTCTTCTTCATCAACGTAAACAACGCCAAGCCCAGGAGAGAGAGTAGTGAACGGATAATCAGCGATTTTTGGCTTAGCGCTGGTTACTCTAGACAAAAAGGTTGATTTACCAGCATTAGGCAGACCAATCAAACCAGCATCAGAGAGTAATTTCAATTTCAGCCAAATATCCATCTCACCGCCGACTTCACCTTCTGTACGACGACGTGGCGCTTGATTAATCGATGATTTAAAGTGTGAATTACCAAGACCGCCTTTACCACCTTTGATTAATTCAAATTGTTCTTGATCTTGAGTAAAATCATATAATAATAACTCACCATCTTCAGAGAAAATTTGGGTACCAATAGGTACTTCTAGAATTAGTGAATGACGCGATTTACCGCTCCTATTACTACCTTTGCCACTTTCGCCATTTTCTGCTTTAAAATGTTGTTTATATCTAAAATTTACTAAGGTATTAAGATGAGAATTACTCAAAAAAATGATGCTACCACCCCTTCCACCATCGCCACCATCTGGTCCACCGCGATCGATAAATTTTTCGCGATGAAAGCTGATGCAGCCATTGCCGCCATCACCAGCTTTAACGTAAACTTTGGCTTCATCAATAAAATGCATATCTAAGGTATTATTTTGACTAAAGAATTATGATAATTAAATATTTAGGATATTTTAGTAATAAATAGGTAATTTATTATTTGATTGCTTTTAATCCTTCTTTCAAACCATTAGCAGAAAAAGGTAGATTGATTTGCTCACCTTTAATATTGATAAAAGCAATGGTATTTTCTTGTGAAGCAAGCAATGCATCCAAGTTGACTTGTGAAATTGCTCCTACTGCATTACAACTAACAGTGCTGCAAGTAGTAAACTTTCCTGGAATCAATAATTGACCAGAACTGATTAATGAGGTGCCAGCGCTAACGTTTATACCTAATGGTAGTATTTCAATAATTTTTAATTCCTTAGTCTCACCATAAAAACCCATTTGATAAGCTGCAACTGTAGTAGTTTTATTGTCCTTATCTACAGTAGATAGAGATTGTACTAAACTGCAAACTCTTTTTTCTTTGGCGTCTTTGGAACAACTCACGGTCCAATCTTCAAATTTTTGACCTTCTTTAACTCCAGCTATAGAAGAAGATTTGCTCAGGAAAATTCCGGCAATAATGATGCTTATGCCGACAAGCACAAATAAAATTTTGGTAATTTGTTTAAAGACTTGATTTTGCATAAAATAGCTCAACAATATGAATTTTTGGTGGGCGATGACAGACTCGAACTGCCGACCCTCTCGGTGTAAACGAGATGCTCTAGCCAACTGAGCTAATCGCCCTAAGATTTATGGATAGTTAATATGCACTAATTTTTATGGATTGGCAAGTATTTTATCTATTAAATGTAATAGTTGATTTGAGGAGCGAAGATAATTATGTTATGTTGCGATCAAGTATTGCTCAGAGAGACTAATAAATAGGATATGCAAAAATTTTTTAAAATTTTAGGTAAGTTTGTAAATTACAAGATTTCTTTGAAAGAATTATATTTTTCATTGAGTAGTTGGCTAGTGCTTTTTATCCTTTTTTTAGGGCAAGTTACTAAATTCCAATCCACTTTGATGATTATCAATTTAGCAATAGCATTATTAGTATTTTTGATAATCATTCTTCTTACCAATAGAATTCTGCTTTCAAGTTTTATTACCTTGCTATTGGCTGTTAGTTTTGATTACATAAAACAAATCAAATGGCAATTTTTACTGCAAGATTTATCAGCTGCTGATTTTTTCATGTTGAAATTGCTGATTAATCATGGCTTGTTACGTTTAATTTATGAATATGCCACTAAAGAAATATATATAATCATAATTTTATTACTAATAAATTTCATTTTGTTGTGGAACAAATCAGATACTCTGCTAGATAAAGCAAAATTAGGCAGTAAGAATTTTTACGCCTTGAGATTAATGTCTGTAGGTATAGCATTATTGATTGCTACTAAATTATTTGACGCAGCAATCGATAAAAGTTCGAGTTTAAATTATTTCACAAACTCAATTAGAACACAAATTGCCTCTTATCCAAAGAAAATTTACGGTCCTTTCGCTGATGTTTTATTTAGCTTAAAAGATATTTTCATCTCACCGATTACTACTGAAATGGATGAAACATTAGTACTTAAACAGATAAAAAATAACGCCAAAATAAATTCTGAAATGCCAG
>JAKONF010000100.1 GCA_022702085.1 Rickettsiaceae bacterium
TAGTTGCAAAAGCTACCACTGCCCAGCCAGTAATGTCTATAGCTTTAATAGAAAAACCATAGCCGGAATCCCACATCAAATGACGTATACCATTCAACAAGTGAAAAAATCCAGCAAAGCTAGTGATGATAAGAGCAAGCTTTACAATTTTGTATTGAGTAAGTTCTAGATATATCGGATCAAATTTAGCAAATACCCATAAAGTAAACCACCAAGCTAAAACTGACATACTAAAAAAAAGTCCTATACCTGTTAATCTATGCATAATCGATAAAACAGAACTAATTTGCGGGCGATATATCAGTAGATGTGGTGATAAAGGCCTATTTTGATAAATTTGTTGTTTAGTTTTAGCCATTTTAGAGTTTTAATTGAATGTAAATAATAGTTGTTTATCATAACTTTTTTACTCAATCAGTGCAAGTAGATGTTATATAGAGCGATAGAGAATAAAAATAATTGATGCTCGCGTCTATCTTATCAAAATTATTTAAGTTTATTATCTTTTGGTTTTGATTCTTTTTTGTAATACATTGATAGTTCTACAGATATTAGTCCAATTGGTAAGAGATTGTGATTAAAGCATATTTTCTTTCTTCAATTATTTGTTTTTAGTGACTACATCATATGCGAGATATGCAGGAAAGCTTTTGATTTAGAAAAATCATCTTATGCAAGCTTCAGAGAAATATTTTTTTAACGCGTCAGTAATATCTCTGAAATTAGAAAAACTGAACAGATATTTATTTCTTGAAATTTTTGGGGTATTTCAGATATAATTTATAGACAAGTAAAGATTAATTCGCTATAAGACTTTAGCTTTATTATCTTTGCATATTCTAAAGCAATACCGACTACTCTTGTTATATTTGGCCAGGTAGCTCAGTCGGTAGAGCAAAGGACTGAAAATCCTTGTGTCGCCGGTTCGATTCCGGCCCTGGCCACCACCTTCAATCCAAAATACAACTTTTGGCAAAAAAATATCACAGCTTCAATGATATTAAATACTATTTAAACTACTTATTAATAATTTGATGTAATTTTATCACTTTAGATTATCTATTATTTCATCCTCTAATCAAGTATAATTGCTTTTATTTTACGTAAATAGTTAATATGATTTAATTGAACATAACTTACCTAAAGCACTTAACTTATATTACCTAGCTTGAATTCTTAAGCGATGCCAACAATATGACAATTTTTAGTTTAGTTTTTTTTAAAACAATTTCTGTATTGCTTAGTGTATTGATCGGCTTTTTAGCAGGCAGATATTCTAAAGTTGAACGAGATAGTATTGCTTCACTATTATTTTATTTTTTCTCACCTATAGTATTTTTTGCGGTTCCTGCTAGCACCACTCTTACTTTTGGCGCACTAAGCATTACTTTAGTTACTTTCACCATTGCAACTATGCTAGCAATCGGTGCTTACTATGTTGCAGGTTTTTTTTGGCAAGATCATACTCGTAATATAATTGCTCTCTCTGCTGGTACTGCTAATAGTGGTTATTTCATGCTGCCTATTGCCGCTGCACTTTTCGATGATTATACTCTAGGCATTTATATGATGGCGATCATTGGCGTTAGCGTTTACGAATCATCTATTGGGTTCTATATTTGCGCTCGTAGTTTTAGCTCTACCAGAGAAAGCATCATAAAAGTGCTGAAATTACCTCTGCTTAACGCTTTTGCTTTAGGTTGTGTTTTTAGCTTTTTGGGATTTACTTTACCTGAATTTTTGGATGATTTTGTCTATAACATGCGTGGTGCTTTTTCAATTTTAGGTATGGTGATGGTTGGACTGGGCTTATCAAGTTTGAAAACTTTTGAAGTTGATCTTAAATTTACTTTGGCTACTTTTACCTCAAAATTTATCTGCTATCCTTTGATCATTAATATTTTTATATTACTCGATAAATATATATTAGGTTGGTATGATCAAAATTATTATAATGCTCTCCAATTGATGTCTTCTGCGCCAATGGCTGCCAATATCATTGTTATAGCTAGCTTACAAAAATTTCACCCAGAGAGAGTTGCTGCAACTGTCTTACTTTCATTACTCTTCGTTTCAATATATATGCCAATTATGGTAAGTATATTTTTATCTGATCTCAATTAGAATCGATAAATTTTTATAATCATATTTTTAAAGTTTTATCGACATTGAAGAGATAGCTTGTTATGCTTGAACCCAAAAATTATTGATAAATTTTTAAGTGAGCAAAAAATATCTTACTTTAGGTCCTTATGTTATTTGGCTTAAATTACAGTTAGTTAAGCAACATAAATTAGCATATCTGGATTATGGGGACGTAAATAATCCCAATGTTCTCATCTGCGCTCATGGTCTTACTCGTAATGCCTATGATTTTGAAAAAATCGCTAGAGTAATGCAAAATAATTTTAGAGTAATAGCTATAGATTATCCAGGTAGAGGTGATAGCGATTATTTCACTGATAAAAAATCCTATAATTATTATGTATATTTAAAAGATACTCTACTACTTTTAAAAAAACTGAAAATAAAAAATCCTTTTTGGCTTGGTACTTCAATGGGCGGCATTATTGGTATGGCTATTGGTTGTTTTTATCCCCGAATATTACGAGGTTTAATCTTAAACGATATTGGGCCCTCAATGCCATTATCAACTGTAAAAAAAATTGGTAAATACGCCTCATTAGAA
Organism: Rickettsiaceae bacterium; assembly: GCA_022702085.1. GTDB lineage: Bacteria > Pseudomonadota > Alphaproteobacteria > Rickettsiales > Rickettsiaceae > JAKONF01. Next base: position 2,690 of record JAKONF010000100.1, read on the forward strand.
CCAAAATTCATAGATTTAGAATTAGCGAAGCAACATCTAAAAATGATTTATAAAGAATCAGGTATAAAGGAGGAAGAAGATTGGAATTTCCTTACTAAAAATAGTTTCAAAATAAACTCTAGTAATCAATATCAGATGAATTACGATCCAACAATTGTCTCAGGAATGGAAATTGATAAAGCAAAATCAAAAGATGTTGATATGTGGAAAATTTGGCGTAAAATTAAATGTCCAATATTGGTAATTCATGGAGCAAAATCCAATATTTTATCAGTAGAAACCGTCGAAAAGATGCAACAATCAAAACAGATTGATATCTACGTGGTAGATTATGCAGGGCATGCGCCAGCTCTTACTAATGCTGATCAAATTGATCCTATTAAAAATTGGCTAAATAAACTTATAAAATAAAATAACTATGAACAAATTTTACACTAAAGTTTTAATCATTGGCTCAGGACCTGCAGGTTTGAGCGCAGCAATTTATGCAGCTCGTGCTGCTATGGACCCAATTATGCTTCATGGTATGCAAGCAGGAGGACAACTTACCATCACTACTGAAGTTGAAAACTATCCTGGCTTTGCTGAAGCAGTGCAAGGCCCCTGGCTTATGGATCAAATGATCAAGCAAGCTGAAAATGTTGGTACTAAAATCATTTGGGATTATGTCGAGAAGATTGATCTCTCTAAACGTCCATTTATAGCAACTGGCAGCTCTGGTGATATCTATGAAGCAGAAAGCGTAATTATTTGCACAGGAGCTCAAGCCAAATGGCTTGGCATTCCTTCTGAAGAAGTTTATCAAGGTTATGGCGTTTCTTACTGCGCTACCTGTGATGGGGTGTTTTTTAAAAATAAGCAAGTTTTGGTTATTGGTGGAGGTAATTCAGCAGTTGAAGAAGCTTTATATTTAACCCATCATGCTAGCAAAGTTATAGTAGTTCATAGACGCAGTAGCTTTAGAGCAGAACAAATTCTGCAAAAAAGATTATTCCAAAATCCTAAGATAGAGGTTCTATGGAATTATGAGCTTGAAGAGGTAATTGGCAATGATCAACCAAGAGCAGTGACGTCCGCTAAACTTAAAAATACGCAAAATTCTGAAATTAAGACAATAGATTGCGAAGGTATATTTATCGCCATTGGTCATAAACCATCAACTGAATTATTTAAAGGTCAACTCGAGATCGATGAAGAAGGATATATTATAACTGAAGCTGATTCTACCAAAACAAACATCCCTGGGGTATTTGCAGCAGGAGATGTGCAAGATAAAGTTTACAGGCAAGCTATCACAGCCGCTGGCACTGGCTGCATGGCTACTCTTGAAGCTGAAAAATTTTTACAAGGAATTGAATCGTGAGCAATGCTAAAACTACTGCTACGAATCTAGAGCTAACTGTTGATAACAGCGCCGTGATGAACAATGATAGTTCGGTGCGGCTTCTCCCATCTAACATTCCAGCTGAGCAAATGTTACTTGGTGCAATTATGGTTAATTCTGAGCTACTAAGTCAAGTATCTGATTTTCTGCAAGCTGAACATTTTTTTGAAAATCTTCATCAAAAAATATACACAGCAATTAATGCAATTACTGAAAAAGGTTTAACAGCTACGCCTATTACCCTTAAAAGCATGCTAGAACGTGATGAACTTTTTAAGCAAGCTGGCGGTACAGAATATTTAAGTAAGCTAGCAACTCTTGCAATGATGGTAATTAATCCCAATGAATATGGCAAAATTATTTATGAATTAGCTTTACGGCGGAATTTGATTTCAATCGGTCAAGACATTATTAATACTGCTTATGATGCTACCTTGATAGATAGTGCTAGCTCACAAATTGAACAGGCAGAAAGTAAATTATACAATCTCATTACTGAAGGCAGTAGTGATCGTAGTTTCACGCCAATGCGCATTTCAATTGGTGAATCCTTAACTAGCATCAATCGTGCTATGAAGATTCAAGACGGCGTAATAGGTATATCCACAGGTTTATTAGATGTAGATAAACTCTTGTCAGGTTTTCACAATTCTGATTTAGTTATTATGGCTGGCCGTCCTTCAATGGGTAAAACAGCTTTTGCTATTAATTTTGCTTTAAATGCTTGTAAAGCCATAATGCACAAAACCAAAACCCATAATCAGCCATTACAATCGGTTGGATTTTTTTCCTTAGAAATGTCGTCTGAACAATTGGCAACCCGCCTTTTATCTTTATACACTAACATAGATTCTTCATCACTAAGAACTGGTAGAATTAGCGAAGAAGGTTATAATTCACTGCGCAAAGCTGCTGTAGAAAT
>JAKONF010000103.1 GCA_022702085.1 Rickettsiaceae bacterium
CAGGTATTTCCTTGATTGTCCTTATTATGAAAATTCATAAAATAAGGTGTACCTTTTTCAGTTCTAAGTAATGTAACTGCTCTGCCCCATTTATTATATTGATTACCAGTTGGGAAATTATGCAAAGAAGTAAGGGCCGCAGTATTTTCTAAAATAGTTGGATTCATTCTGCGCATAAAGCTGAAATTACCAGGTAGCTGCGCCCAAAAAGTTTGCTCTAAATTGATGTCTTCTCTAACATGAACAATACCAATTTCAGCAAGTTTACTTGAAGCATTATGTACTTGAAGATCGAGCTTTTTCAAATTATCACCAATAACTGCTATTGAAATTTGTTGATGACAAAAGATATTTTGGTCTTTATCTTGCTCAGTAATGATTTTATTAATGCCTTTAGCATCACCTAGAGCTTTATCACCACTAACTCTTAAAATATAGCTCTGTTCTAAAAAAGCTGGCACTACGTCTTTACGTTCAACAAAATAAAATATTTCAGTAATAATCATCTCTACAGGTATTTGCAAAAAGGCATCTAACGAAGAACCAGAAATTTCTTGATATTCTTTTATTGAAAGCATCGCCGCAAACTTTTTATCATCACCGCTTATTACCTCTATTTTATCGCCTCCCACTGCATAGTGATGAGTCGCCAGGATAGAAGATAGGTCAGTATCAGAAAGAGGTGTTTCCATTTCATTTAAATGCATAATTCTACGAAACAGAAACATTGGATCAGAGAATACTTCATCCTCAGCGGAGTGAATAGTAAGTTTTTCTGCGCCATATTCAGTAAGATCTGCTAAAATTTTATTTACTACTGTAGTTAATTTTTTCACTCCATAGTCAAAATATTTATCATGAAGATCTATTATAGTCTTAGTAAAAAGTGAATTAATTAGTGAGCTGATGTTCTTTATATTCAAATCTATTTGTTTATAAATGATGGTGATATATAAAGTATTTACAAATTTATCATCCCAATAATTTTTAGTGCGCCACATATTATGGATATTGGCTGATAATAACTTCTCATATGGTGCTTGATCATCTAAATTGGTTTTACGTCTAATAGTGTGAATCCAGAAAGAAAAATCACGATTTTGTACATTTTTCTTGATTGCATTTCGTACCATTTCCCTCAAATTTACTAGCTTTTGACTGATATTTTCAGCGTTAATGCCATTAATGTGAATAATTTGCATTAGATGACCATTTTTGGTCAATAATGTTTCTTCATTATAGTGACAAGCTATAGGAATAAAATCTTGAGCTGCGTAATTATATAGATCTTTATCAACTCTTCTGGCTTTACCTAAATTTATCATTATCAATTCCAGTCTGATCTTTGGATTCAATTTTTATCCAAATATTATGATCTACATTCAGTTAATGTTGAAGCTTTTAATTTAAAAACAATAAGTATTTACCAATTCAGTGTAACAGTATAGATACTAAAAAAGTTCAATAATTTATCCTCAAAAATTCAGTTAAATATCTTCTTTTGTCTTTAAAAATAGAGTAAAATAATAGGTTAATTAGATAATGCATTTCATGGTTAAAATTATCCCTCAAAATACCAAAACATTACATGTTAGAGTGAATGACAGATCTGCTGATTTCATCACACCTAATTTTGTTTATGGTTGCTTAGGGGGCTGTAGAAACAGTTACTGCTACGTTATGCGTAATAATTATAATTCAGTGTATGTGAATGAAAATATTGAACAAATCCTCTCTGTATTGAGTAAACATATTGATTCTCTACCTTTTAAAATTTCTAACCAGACTGATGATAAATATTGGACTTATGATATAGGATGTTCAACTGATGTAAGTCTCCATTTTATGCAAACTGATTGGCTTAAAGTGTTTGAGTTTTTTAAGGCAAATACTAAAGCAAAAGCTACTTTTGCTACCAAATATGTTAACAAAAAACTACTTGATTTTAATCCTGTAGAAAAAGTAAGAATCAGATTCAGCTTAATGCCTCAGAGTAAAAGCTCCATATTAGAACCTAAAACTAGCCTTATTATTGATAGGATAAAAGCTATAAATTTATTTATCGAAGCTGGCTATGATGTGCATTTGAATTTTTCGCCCATTATAGCTTATGAAGGATGGCTAGATGAATATGCTGAGCTTTTTGCATGTTTAAATGACAATATTAAAAGTGAGTATAAACCCAAAATCAAAGCTGAATGCATATTTTTAACTCATGAAGAAAAACAGCATGAACGTAATTTATCAGCTGGTAAAGATGAGAGTGAATCACTCATCTGGCAACCAAATTTGCAGGAGAATAAAATCAGCGAATATGGCGGCAAGGCTGTGCGTTACAAACGCGGAGTGAAAAGTAACTTTATCAAAAGATGGACTAACTTGCACGACAAAATCATTCCTTGGAACAGTATAAGATATATTTTTTAGAGCGTATTTTAAGGTTTGATACAATATTTACCAAGTTATTGGTTGTGCAATATTATTTGCAATAATGATTGTAACAAAATGAAAAAAGTAAAAACACCAAAAGTAATAAATAATGCTTAATGAATATTTAAGTAAAATTCCAATAGAAAATTCAACTGAAAAATTCTCTCAGCTAGATGCATAAATTTGTTGTGATAACCTGAGCTTATTGTTTTAATTTGCTAAAGTTAAATGTTATAATGTATAAGTTCACAACAATAGTTGATTTAATTTACAAAATACATGTCTGATTATATAAAAAGATTTTTGTTTAACTATAAGGTACAGGCTATAATAATATCTATCTTAGCCTTGATAGTTACTGTTTCACTACTAAGCTATAGTGATAATGATCCTTCTTTTAACGTTTCTACAGATAAAATCTCAGCTAACTTATTTGGTAAATTTGGCTCTCATTTAGCTGATTTGAGTTTTCAGTTATTCGGTTTGTCTTTTTTTATGCTGCCTATTTTTTTGATTTTTAATGCAGTACAACTTTACCGTAGTAATGACCTAAAATTAGTTTGGCTCAAAACAATACTAGTAACCATCTCTATTGTAATAACTTCAGTAATAGTAGCTGATTTTAAGATGAATACTTTACCTGCTGATTGTGGTGGAGCAATTGGTATTTTACTGCATCCATATATCGCTTCTTATGAATGGCCTATACATTGTCTATTTAGTTTTTTTGCTTTGGGATTATTTATATTTTCATTATCCATTAGGTTTGAAGCTATCTCTGATTTGTTAAAAATAATCTATTTGCGCGCTGACTATGTCAAGCAGAAATTACAATATATCTCTACCATGGTTTTTAAAAATCAACTTTTTGTTAGGCCAGATTTAGCAATACAAAAATCTCCTCCCATCATCAGCACCAATAATATTAATACTGCTAATAATGTAGTTGAAAAAATCTACCCAAAAAATTTTGAAGTAAGCTCTACTATCACGGAATCTTCTGAACAACAATTAGCTGAAGAAATTGATATTCCTGCTGAAGAATATAAACCTGTTAAAAACTTTGCCTCTCATAGTAAAAGTTTAAAAGGCTTAAATTATTCACAAATTGCCGAATTACCTTCGATTGAATTGCTTAGAAAAGCTGATCGGCAGAATATTAAGATGGAATCTCAACAAGAACTTAAACAAAATGCTGATGATTTGATCAATGTATTAACAGATTTTGGCGTTAAAGGCCAGATTGCTGGTATAAAACAAGGCCCCGTTGTTACTTTGTATGAGTTTGAACCAGCAGCCGGTACCAAATCTTCTAGGGTTATTGGTTTAGCTGATGATATTGCCCGCTCGCTATCCGCGTTATCAACGCGCATCGCAGTGGTTCCTGGCCGTAATGCTTTAGGCATTGAGCTACCTAATAAACAACGAGAATTCTTTTGCCTCAGAGAATTGATTGAAACACCTGAATATCAAGACAAATCCATTCTCCTACCACTTATTTTAGGAAAAGATTTGGCAGGCAGGCCGTACGTAGCAGATTTAGCTAAAATGCCGCATCTATTAGTAGCAGGTACTACTGGTTCTGGTAAATCAGTAGCTATCAATGCCATGATTATCTCTTTGCTTTACCGTTATACTCCAGCTGAATGCCGCTTGATTATGATTGACCCTAAAATGCT
>JAKONF010000109.1 GCA_022702085.1 Rickettsiaceae bacterium
TTTAATCCAAGACTTTTATGTAGCTGATAAATTTTATTTAAACTAATTTCTTTTGCCTGCCCCTGATAGCAAGCGGTTGAATCAATATAACGGTCACATATTACCCATTTACCCTCGTTTAGGGCTGGCGTAATCACCTTCATTATATGTTCGTAGCGAGCAGCCATTACAAGTAATAATTCAGAAATGGGCAAAATTTCTTGATGAATCACCATTTCTCTAATGAATTCAGCAGATTTAGTTCCGCCTATTTCCCTGGTATGAATAGCTTTTATGTTATTGGCTAGCAGATATTCATATAACATTTTGCTTTGCGTTGATTTACCGCATCCTTCTCCGCCTTCGAAAGTGATGAATCTAGGAATATTGAGATTATCCATATATCATCTCTAAGTAACTACTACTATTCATCTCATTTAGCCTAGAAGTGGTTCTGCTAAATTCAGCTAATCTTTTACCTCTTTCATATAACTTAACTGGTGAAGTTGCCAAGCTCATATACAGTAAAACTTTATAAAAATAAGCATTATCAATGAAGTTAATAAAACGAGTAATCTGGTCAGTGTTATCCTCAGATAAGATTGGCACATTCTCTAAAATAATTACTTTAAAATATCTACAGATATTAACATAGTCAACGTAGCCTAATTCTTGCATGAATAATTCCATAAAATCGGTTACTAAAATTTTATTGTAACTTTTATTAAATTTTATCTTTCTACCAAATACTTCAAGTGAAAATGTTTCTAATTTGTCATTGGTTGTTTGAGTTATTATCTTTGCTATATTCTTCTTATTTTCATCATTTAATGGATATATGATTCTGTTATCGCTAATATTTATGATTTTATCACTTCTGTAGTCATGATTATTATCAAGATAAATCATCTTAAATTTTTTATAAATTAATTCAATAAATGGTAAAAAGGATTCGCGTTGCACTCCATCTTTATATAAATTCTTAGGCTCAGTATTACTAGTAATTACAATAAATATTTTTAGCTTAAGTAACTCTTCAAATAGTTTACCGATGATCATCGCATCAGCAATATCTTTTATCTCAAGCTCATCTAAACAAATTATTTTAGTGTTTTGAGCGTAACTTTGAGCTAAATTGGTGATAAGATTACTACGGGAAAATTTTTGTAATTCATGCAAGTTTAAGTGAACTGATTGCATAAAATCTTGGTAATGAATCAACTGCTTTTTTATTTTTAGTGAATTATAAAAAGCTTGCATCAACATTGTTTTGCCTCTTCCTACTCCACCATAAAGATATATACCTGAATGAGATAAAGATTTTCTAAAAAAATTGAAGCTAAATCTTGGTTGATTCAATTCTTCAGAAATTATATTTAAATGTTCAGTAGCAGCAATTTGCATATCATCCAGCACAATTGCGCTTGAGAAATATTTTGCTATGCCCATATTAAATTCATCAAAAGATCAGATTTATATCTTAATTCAGTAATATAGGCTCATAAAATCTATTTTTATCATCTAATCCTAGATAAGCAGTAATGGCTAAATATAATACTGGATATTCTTCTGGATTTGCTAATTCTGCTAAATCATTAGCAATTTTTTCAGGTGGCGTATTTGGCAATAGTTTAATAATCATTTGCGCTATTTCAAAATTAGGCATCTCTTTATATAATTTTTTTAACATCGCTAATATATGTTCTGTTTTTTCAATATTAATATTCAAGGTAACATATAAATCTACAGCATCAATATTATAAGGGTTTGCTTCTATAGATTTGTGCACACAATGATTTGCTTCATTATCTTCGCCGTTTGCTAATTTCTCTTTGGCGGCATCAAGGTAAAAATCACTAATATCTTCAGCAATTAAATCGTAATTCGGATTATGTGCTTCTGATAACCTACGAATTGCAAAATCAAAGCGATCCCATTTTTTTAAATTCCCGTAACATCTAACTAATAGCATTAATACATTGCTATCCTTTTCATTTAAATTATAACATTTTATGCAATATTCTTCTGCTTGTTTATATAATTTATTCTGTATGAATAATTCTGCTATTTTTTTTGAAGCATAATACTCGTATTCTGGGCTACTGAGCAATATTCTTAAATGTAGAATTTGCGCATCAAAATTATATTCTGCATTAGCTAGTATAAGATGCGCAAATTCTTTTTGATTCTGATTAAGATCCCCTTCTATCTTTCTGATGATTTCAATTGATTTTTGGTGATCTTGTTGACTTAAACTAGCAAAAGCTTTTAGTAAAGAGCTGTGAGTTTTTTGTATTTTATTTAACTGAATCCTCTTGCGAATCATATAAGGTAATTCAAACAATAAAAAAGTTAGCCTTAGAATAAGCAAGGCGACTAACAATACTATTATAAACATTACAATTAAGGTGAAAAAAGTTGTTTCAATGTAATAATCGTAAATATTAATTGAGATTGATGAGTCTAACTGACTAAGTACCGAAAAACCTAGATATAACAAAAAAAATATGGCACTTATTAACAAGAATCTGATCATATTAGTTTTTCCGGTTAAATTTTATTTTAAAATCTTCTGTATAACAGTAATCAACCCAAGACTTTAATTTTTTCACAATTTTGTTCCTTTTTTCTAGTTTTATGTCAAGCTCAGCAGAATTTTTATCGATGCGGATAAATTTTTGCAAAATATCTGAGTTGTTAGGAAAAACTTGTTTTCGGTATGTAGGTGGATTGATCAAATAATGATCATTATATTCTTCTAAATTTTCAAGTAGAGTATTAAAAGTTTTCGGCAAATCTGAGAAAATTTTAATTTTGTTTAGATAATTAGTGTAAGATTTATCCAATAAAAAATTTATGATCATTCTATTAATATTACGTAAATATGCTAAATATTCTTTTTGGTTAAAATTTTCTATCAACTCTGTTTTTATTTTATTAGCCTCAACTCTATTTTCGTTATTTGACTCCTCAACATCGATAGGCTGAATATTAAAATTTTCAATTATTGATTCTGGCTCTTTTGTGACCAGCTGTTCTACACTAGCCTCAGCTTCAAGTTCAGGTTTCTGATATATTAAATTACTCTCTTGCTGCTTCTCATTTAGCTCTTTCTGTAACTGCTCTTTGCTAAATATAATATTTTTACCAAATTTTTTGAATATTTCAAAGTTACTGAAGTAAACTGCACTTAGTAAAATCAAAGACAAAGCTATTAATATCCATAGATATTTCTTAAAAGATTTGTTGCTGGTTACTTCGATATTTTTGATCATTGAGTAATAATCCTTTCATCTGTTGATGCTTACCCTCATCGCAACAAATAATGAAAGCAAAATGAGGTTTTAAAATTTCGGCTACTTTTAAACTTATAGCTATTATTATTGAATTCTCAAGTGGTTTTATTAAATTGTGAGCTTTTAATAGCTTTAAAAATGTTCTAGCGGAGTTGGATGAATACAGCATTATATAATCAATGTCATTTTTAATAGCATTTATTTGCTCTTCATCTAAACTATTTGTATACCTAACTTGATAAAATACTACCCTTTTAATTCCAATTGGTGGAATTTTTGTGATATGATTTCCAGAAAGATAAATCATATTGTGATAATTACTTTTAGGGATATTTTGCAGTAATTGCTTAAAATCATCCGCAATATATTTAATGTTATAATTTTTACTTTCGAGAATTTTTGCAGATTCCTCGCCAACTACCCAAATATTTTTATGCAAGCTTGCTAGTGGTAGTATTTTAGCTGCATATTTGCTACTGATGATAATGTCTGAATATTGATCTATAGTACTATAATCAAATTTAATATTTTGATATTTAATTAATGGACAGCTTTCAAAGTTAAACATGGATTCTTTGATGCTAGCTATGAACTCGATGTTCTCTTCTTCACTACGGGTAAGTAAAACATTATACATGATAGATTTTATTTGAATTAAAGAACTATTTTTTATTCTTACCTTATAGTTCTCTAAATATCTATTGATTTAAAATTTATACAGTTCTATAAATTTATTTTTAAACATTTATTTGATTTCTTTGTAGTAAATAATTTACTAAGTTATTTATCTCAACCATCTATATTCATCATATCCATGCTATCCCCTACCATAGTGACCCCATATGCTGCTTCTTTGATTTGAACTAGTTCTAAAAATTTGTACATAGGATCTTGCTTGATGTCTGGCACTAATCTGCTATCAATTTCGCTTTTACTGATAGATTTATTCTCAGTACATTCATCTAATTTTAAGATACCTAATGTTTTTAATGGTAAAACACCACCCGAGTTATTAAAAACAGCCGCAGCATCTGATTCTTCTGTCTGATAGAGCATTTTTATTAAATATGAATTCTCCAATAATTGCTTTTTAACTTCATCTTTTTCAAATAATTTTGTATCTCTCGTATTAAGATATAGTTGTTTTAATTTAATATTTAAATGTTTATCCTTTGAATTTGTTTTAATAAATTTATTTAGCATGCCGTTAAAAATACTTGTTAATACTGGTTCGTATTCTTTTATTTTAATAGAATAATCTGGCGTTTTTTCAAATAAATTTTTAATAGATATTATTTTTTCTTGCTTCAGTGAATCTAATGAACAAGCATCTTTCTCCACAAGAAGTTCAATATATTTTAAGTATCTATCTTTTATGATTGTAGTACGATCTGAATTTGGGATTTTAGTTATTCGATTGATTAAATTGATTAAATAATCAACTAGTTTGATATTTGAATCGATTCGATAACAATTGACATCTGCTCCTCTAGATAGGTAAAATTCAAAAAGTTCAGGACTGATAGTTAGATTACCCATGACTGACTGTACTTTCCCACCTTTATAACTGTTAACCTCAGCTCCTAAGTTATCAATCAAATATTTTGCAGTTTCGATATCTCTTGCATGAAATAGAAATTTTGAATTATTTATATCATTTCCCAATTCTAAAAATTTTGTTACAAAATCTGTTCTTTTATGTTCAACAAAAAGGCTCTGTAATGAATTACTCCAAATATTATTTGAGCATTGATCAGATTCATAAGATAATAAAAGCTCAAGCATTTCAACTTTTCCATACTGAGCTACATCCTTCCATAAATCGTATTCACAGAATTTCAGATTGTCTATATTTTTTATTTCATCTAAAAAATATTTCATTTCTAATATTTTATTATCAATAATATATTCTCGAAGTATTTGTTTTAATTGTATTATGCCATTTTTCTGTTTTTCATTTAATTCATTTATTTCACTATTATCATTAAACACACCAATTAAATTGCCATAGTCATCAAATTCGCGAATTTTATCATCAATATCTTTACCCAAACGATTACTGTAAAATAACTCTATAGGTAAATTCTTATCATCTGCTTCATTTTGATTATCATACTTTTTTGACATTTTATTACTCATTAATTTATTTTAAGAAAATAACAAATATTAGTAATTAAGTCAACAACTTTAATAAAAATTAATTATTTTTTATCGTAAGGATTGTCACTTTTAGCGAAGTAAAAACGGATTGGCACGCCTAATAAATCAAAATTTTCTCTTAGTGAGTTTATTAGATATCTTTGATAACTATCTGATATTTTTTCTGGGAGATTAGAAAATAATTTAAATGTTGGCGGCCGAGTTTTAATTTGCGTCATATACTTAATACGTACTCTCCTGCCACCTTTTTGTAATGGTAGCGGATGATCTTCGGTAATAAATTGTAACCATTCATTAAGC
>JAKONF010000121.1 GCA_022702085.1 Rickettsiaceae bacterium
AATTAACTTAGAAAATAATGAGCAAAGAGATAATATTGAATTCAAAACTTTAGCTCTACTGAAACGTATTTATGAAGATAAGATCGAAATATCTGCTAGCTTAATCTATATCTATCTATCCGATGCGCCAATAGATAAAATTATCAGAGCTATTAATGATAATTTTTTCAAATTTGCAGTAGGTATGAAGGAAAATTCTCATCTACCAACCGAAGTTCAGGTACAAATTGCTAGCTACGTTACAGCTGATTTTGCTGAAGAATTAGAGCAACATTTCCCATATCAAAATTACTTTGGTAGCGATGAATATCATTCCAAACTCACTGGTACAAAATTATTCTTCTACCCAAATCATCTTAATATTGAAATACTCCACTCTATACATACTATTGGTGAATCAAACCATGATATTGTGGGCATTACATTCTAAATAATGTAGTATTTTATTGCTAACTAACTCATTACTTTATTTAATTCAATTTTTACTTGAAATAAGTTGTTCAAATTTTTATTATAAGTTAAGGTAAAAACTATTTTCGCTGATAAAGTAAGTTATGGCAAAAGATGATGAAGCTTCACGAGAAGCAGGAGAAGCTATCTTAAACACCAACTTTCTACAACTTGAAGAAGTAATTAAGAAATATGATATAAACTCTAAATATTGCAACTTATTAAGTGATATAACACTCTACAAGAACGTAACATTATTAGATGTCTTACTTAATGCCATACCAGAGCGTTTAAATAATATTTATACAAAAGCAAATCCTACAGGTTTAAAAAACATCAGCTACATTGAGCTCTTATTAGCTAGAGGAGCGATTGCACCTACTTATGAGGAACATCATAATGATAATATTTGGTATAAAAGGGACGTCTCGCCAAGCATAAAAGCTAAATACTTCACCAATAAAATATTAAATGATATCCTCGATGGTAAACTTATTGATCCTGAGATAGAAATGTATGGTGATCAAAACACCATAATGAATAGATTGAAATATCTGATCTCAGAGTTTGAGCCAGCCCAATATAAAAAGCAGATAGCTAACTTATTCAACAAAATAACTGATAATCTCAAAAGAAATGAACTTAAATTTCTGCAAGATCGGTTACCTGATTTTGAAATCAAAAAATTTTTAGATTATAAAAAGATTACTTTTGATCAAATAGCGAGATTAGATTTCGAGTACTCAGATTTAAAACTTGAGACTAAGTATAGTGAAAATATGTACTTGATGAAATTGATCAAAGATAAGTATTTTAGTAATTCAAGTCCGGAGCAGCATGAGGAATATGCTGAAAACAATATTGAGATGAAGTTTTTAGCTTTGGCAAAACTTTTATGCGAAAGTAATCCTATAATATCTGCGAACTTAATCAGTATATATTTAGGAAATGTAAATCCTAAACTTGTAATCAAAGTTATTAGTGTAAATTATCTAAAATTTTTTAACTTTTCAAATTCTAAGGGTGATTTAGGTGTTTTAAAATTATTACCTGATGAAGTTAATGAATTAATTAGCAATTTCGCCTATTCTAGTAATATTGAAAAAGTAATGGAGCATTTCCCATATCAAAATCATTTTGATAGTGATGAATACAAAATTTTTATTTCAGGCGAGCAAAGCATTCAATGTATACCATGAGAGATCTATTCATTTCATTGTTGTAAAATCTACTTCTTCTTTAATGTTCTGTTTTATTCTTAATTCATTATTTCTTCAATTAAATCTTTAAACATATATAGTTCACAATTTTTTGTTCAAGTATGAATTCTTAAATTTATAAAGCAACTATAAGTTTCAAAATAAAGTAACCATAGGCTGAATAGTTAGCTATAAATTATTGTAATAACTATAAATGATAAGTTTTAAATATTTTATTGACGTACTACTTGCACAGATACACCAGCATGCCTAACAATTTTTGAAGCATTAGAACCAAGCATATAATCACGAATCTGCGGACGAACTGCTGAGATAACAATCAAATCTGCTTTTATATTATTTGCAAAATTTATCACTTGGTCATAGATAGCGCCACGATTAACATGAGACTCCACTTCGATTTCGTTTGGAATATATTTAGCAATAAGAGATTTCAATTGTTCTTCATATTTATCTTTCTGATCTTTTATCCAATGCTTAGGCAGATAATCCTCTACCATTTTTATACCAAAATCAGGGATAACGTAAATAAAATGCAGTCTTGAGCCAAAACCATTTACGTAACCTAAGGCTATAGGTAGTACTGCTTGAACGCAATGTTTATCATATATATCAATGGGTAAGACAATATTTTCAAAAAGTGATTTTTTTTGCATTTTATTTTTTTCCAATAGATTCTTTATTAGTAGGTAGGATAGATTGTTTTTTTAAGTCTTGCTCATTTAAATTTTGTAATAACAGATGGGAACTTTTAAACTCTAAAAAGTTTTTATGAAAATGTTTAATAAAATTACCAAGCAAGTTTCTATCAATTTTATTGGTAGTAACTAAAATTGCTGAAGAAGCAACTGTATTCTGATCTTCTGTA
>JAKONF010000132.1 GCA_022702085.1 Rickettsiaceae bacterium
CTAAGATCTTTGACATTATCTCTTGGAATCAATACTGTTTGGATGCCTCCTCTACAAGCTGCTAGCAGTTTTTCTTTAAGGCCACCAATAGGCAAAACTTTGCCCTTTAAAGTAATTTCTCCGGTCATAGCTACAGTTTTCTTGACAGGTATATTGGTCATCAGCGATACGATGGTAGTAAATATAGCAGTACCAGCAGATGGACCATCTTTAGGGACAGCTCCTTCTGGTACGTGTAGATGAATATCTAAATCTTTATATTTTTCGTATTCGAGGCCCAGCTTCTGCGCGCGCGTGCGAAAGCAGCTATACGCAGCTTGGGCTGATTCTTTCATCACATCACCAAGTTTACCTGTAGTTTTTATCTCGCCTTTACCAGGAAAAGATAGTGCTTCAATAGTAAGCAAATCACCTCCAACTTCAGTATAAGCGAGGCCAGTTGTAGCGCCAACTTGATCTTGCTCTTCAGCAAGACCAAAGCGATATTTTTTTGGTCCAAGATATTCTTCTAAATTAACTGAATCAACGTTAATAGAACCTATTTTGGTATCACTAAGAATTTTCTTTAATATTTTTCTAGTTAGTGCTCCTATCATGCGCTCTAACGAACGAACGCCAGATTCTTTAGTATAATATCTGATTAGTTCTATTATAGCAGCATCAGTTATAGTTAATTCACCTTCTTTAATACCATGGGCTAGAAGTTGTTTACTGATCAAATAGTTTTTAGCGATTTGTAGTTTCTCTTGCTCAACATAACCAGCAATATCTATTATCTCCATTCTATCAAGTAGAGGTCTTGGTAGATTGCTATATGAATTTGCCGTAGCAACAAACATCACATCTGAAAGGTCGTATTCTACTTCTAGATAATGATCAACAAAACGACTATTTTGTTCAGGATCAAGTACTTCAAGCAATGCAGAACCAGGGTCACCTCTAAAATCCGAACCCATCTTGTCGATCTCATCAAGTAACATTACTGGATTACTGGTTTTAACTTTCTTGATTGAATTAATAATTTTCCCAGGCATTGAACCAAGATAAGTTTTCCTATGCCCTCTTATTTCTGCTTCATCGCGTACTCCCCCAAGAGCAAATTTAATGTATTTGCGGCCCACTGCTTCGGCTATGGATTTTACTAACGAAGTTTTGCCGACGCCTGGAGGACCAATAAAACATAAAATAGGTCCTTTGATTTTTTTTGAGCGCTGCAATACTGATAGATACTCAATTATGCGTTCTTTAACCTTATCCAAACCAAAATGGTCACGATCTAGCACTTTTTGTGCATTGATGATGCTGACTTTGCTTTTATCATTTATACCCCATGGCATACCTAATAGATTATCGAGGTAGTTTCTAACTATTGAAGATTCAGCAGACATTTGATTCATCGAACGTAATTTCTTAAGTTCACTTTCAGCTTTCTCTCTTGCTTCTTTTGAAAGTTTCAAATTCTTGATCTTTTTTTCTATTTCATAAAAATCTGATTTATCTTCACCTTCATCCAATTCTTTGTGGATAGCCTTCAACTGCTCATGTAGATAATAATTACGCTGCGTTTTTTCTATTTGTTTTTTGACTTCTTTTTGTAAATCTTGCTCAGCCGTTGCTTGATATATTTGCGTAGAAAAGCTAGTTATTATCAAGTTTATTCTTTGTAAAATATCTAATTCTTCAAGGATGGTTTGTTTAATATCTAATTTACTGATTAAATGAGTAGCTAAAATATTTGCTGTATAGCTTGGATTAGTTTGTTCAGTCAAAGACTTTAAAATTTCTGAAGGAACTTTTTTTTGAAACTGAGCGTATTCTTTAAAAACATTTAGAGCAGTCTCTAACATTTTTTCCATTTCTTGGCGGTTAGTAATTTTACTATCTGGTAAAATTGTGTAATCGGCTAAAAAAGCTTGCTGACCAACTATGTTACGTAAATCCACTCTTTCAATAGCTTCAACTAATACTTTGGCATTTTTATTAGGTAATTTAACTGTTTGAATAATTTTGGCTAGCACTCCAACATTGTATAAGTCTTCAGCTTTTGGATCTTCGATATCATGATTTTTTTGAGTAACTAGCAGGATATAATGTCCCTCCTCAATCTTTTTAGCCGCATTTAGAGCGTTGAGAGATTTCTCCCTGCCAATAAAAATTGGTGCAATAGTTCCTGGAAAAACTACCAAATCTCTTAAAGCAAGTAATGGCAGGGTTTGTTTTTCAATCATAATAAACCTAGTAATTTATATAGTTTTTTCTAGCTATAGATTATATAATGGCTAGTATTTTAAATTTCAAGATATTGAAGCCATAGATGAGTTCTTTAATTCAAGCGCATGATGAAGTATTTAGAGCTCACCAAAGAATAAAATCATTTTTGCATCAAACACCAATACTGCAATCTGAGACTCTAAATGAGATGTTAGGTCACTCTATCTATTTCAAAGTAGATTCATTACAAAAAACTGGTGCCTTTAAGGTTCGTGGAGCTCTCAATCATTTACTAGTGTTAAAAGAACAAAGTAAACTTCCCGCAGAAATTGTAGCTTATAGTACTGGTAATCATGGCATCGGTGTGGCCTGGGTAACTAAATTATTAAAGATCAAAGCAAGAATTTATTTGCCGCAAAATACTTCGCAGGTTAAGCAACAAGCTGCTTGCTATTATGGAGCCGAAGTTATTTATACCAAGACGCGTACAGAGGCTGAGGAAAGAGCAAGAGCTGACACGAAAAATGATTTTTATTATTTACATCCATCTGACAGCGATGCAACTATTGCTGGGGCTGGCACCATGTGTTATGAAGCACTCCAGCAGCTAGAATTTTCTCCTGATGCTATTTTTGCCTCATGTGGGGGAGGTGGCTTGCTTGCTGGTTCATATCTAGCTAAAGAACTTATTTCTCCTGTAAGTTTATTGATAGGCACCGAACCTGTTATCGCGGATGATGCCTATAGATCGGTAAAATCTGGTAAGATATATAGATTTGCTAGTTCTCCAGAGACTGTGGCTGATGGCCTGAGAACCTTGGCTATTTCAGAGCGAACTTTTGCATACTTAAAAAAACTCGATGATTTCTTTCTAGTCAATGAACAACAAATATATTACTGGACTGCTTGGCTAATTCATTTGCTTAAAGTTGCCTGTGAGCCTTCTTGCGCGATGAACATGGTAGGAGTTACGGAGTGGCTACGCACGCAGAAAACGCCCAGGAAGGTACTTGTCCTTATCTCAGGCGGCAACATCGACCCTTCGCTTTACAGAGAATTATGGAAGGGGGATTATTTGTTGACTATGCCCAGTTTATAAAATTCTACACTACATACTACTATGTGGACATTCAGCTTCTCCAATTACTTGAGATTCAAGATCTGGGTTAGAATTATTTCCTACATGATCACCAAAATTAGTATTTATATCGGTTAATC
>JAKONF010000053.1 GCA_022702085.1 Rickettsiaceae bacterium
TGATACCTGAGATTTTAAAATTTTTTAAAGATCAAAACGATAAAAAGCATGAACTGCAAATTTTAGATCGCCAAATTAGCCAAAATAGAATGAGATCCAAACGCGTGCTTGAAGAAATTGAAGTTTATCGCGATATTTCAGAGCAGCATTCATTATATTCAACTTATAAATCCGGCGTTAGCTGGGTTGATGCTCTCAATGGTACCGTAAGACCCGTTATGGCTTATAGTTTCTTCCTAATCTATGCAGGAGTGAAAATTATTCAATATAAAGCTTTAACTTCAACATATAGATTTATAGAATTCATTGAGATCATTTGGAATATTGATGATCAAGCAATTTTTGCAGGTATTATAAGCTTTTATTTTGGTCAACGCACTTTTAATAAATTACAAAAAAATAAAGGATAGGATTAAGATGCATCGCTACACTTCAGCTCAAGGTGTGAATTTTATCGAGCAATGGGAAGGTTTTAGTAATACTCCTTATTTATGCAGTGGTAATTTCTTAACTATTGGTTATGGTCATAAATTAAACAAAGCTAAAACATTAACTAAAATCAATGAGGTAGATGCCGAGAAGCTGCTTGCGAAAGATTTGTACAAAGCTGAAATAGCGGTGTTACGTTATATCAACGTACCCTTATTAAAATACCAATTTGATGCTTTGGTTTCTTTTACTTTTAATCTAGGCAATGCAGCTTTACAACGTTCAACTCTAAGACAAAAAATAAATTATGAAGCTCATACAGAAGCTGCTGATGAATTTTTAAAATGGATTTATGTTAGCGGCGTAGCGATAAGAGGTCTTGTTCGTCGCCGCCAGCATGAAAGAGAATTATATCTTAGATATGTATAATACTTTATTGAATCATTCCCAACGTACTAATTTTCGCTTTAGGGTGAATCTCATTTTGCGACATTACAACTATTGCTGGTTTGAATCTTTCAATTATTGAGCGTACATATGGCCTTGTTGTTACTCCTGTAAGCAGTACAGGTACATAACCTTTAGAAGCTTGATCATCATACATGCGCCTTACTTTGTTGACAAATTCTTGTAATTTAGAAGGTGGCATTGATATTTGTTTGTCGTCTCCCTCACCCATAATAGATTGCATAAAAACTTGCTCCCATTCAGGAGTTAAAGATACAACTGGAATAAAACCTTCTTTACCAACATTATTCATGCTTATTTGTCTTGATAACCTTGTGCGCACAAGTTCTGTTATAACAGATAAGCTTTTATTTGCCTTTGATCCTTCTGCTACTGCTTCGAGAATTGTAGGTAGATCTCTGATGGATATTTGCTCACTTAATAACTTTTGCAAAACTTTTTGCAGAGTTGATACCGTAACAATTTCAGGAATTACATCTTTCACCAACTTTTTATGTTCATCACCAATTTCATCGAGCAGTTTTTGCGTTTCTGAGTAAGATAATAATTCAGTTATATTTTCTTTTATTAGCTCAGTTAAATGAGTTGTTATCACTGTTGATGGATCTACTACTGTATAATCATTAAACAATGCTTCTTCTTTGTAGCTTTCATCAACCCATTTAGCCGGCAATGAAAATGCTGGTTCTTTCGTATCTTCGCCAGGAAGTTCAATGTCTTGACCTCTAGGATCCATCACCATTAGCTTATTTGCTCTGACTATTCCACGTCCAGCTTCAAGTTCTTTAATTTTTATTACGTAAGTTTCACTATCCAGTTGAATATTATCTTGAATACGCACTGAAGGCATAACAAAACCGTAATCTTTAGCAATTTGTTTTCTAAGAGCTTTGATCTGCTCTGTTAAACGTTGGCCATTTTGGGCATTTACCAATGTAAGCAAATTTGAACCTATCTCTATCCGGACGTAATCTAGCTGTAAGGTATTACTAATTTTTTCTTCTTCTGGCGCGGCCAGAGAACCTAAAGTATTACTACCAGAGACATTAGCGCTTCTAGCTATACTTTGGTTACCTTGCATAGTATTTTTAGAAGGTTTTTGTCTATTGAATTGAAGTACGTAAGCAATACTTGCGCAAGTTGAAGATAAAAGAGCAAAAGGAATAAATGGTAATCCAGGAGCAAGTCCTAGCAAAAAAATAACAGCTGAGGTCATCCATAGTGACTGAGGATAAGCTCCAAGTTGACCAAAAATAGCTTTATCAGCAGAACCAGTAACACCAGATTTGGTTACTAATAAACCAGCAGCTAAAGAAATCACCAGCGATGGAATTTGCGTAACTAAACCATCACCTATTGTTAAGATGGTGTAAGTCTGCATGGCAGTATCAAAGTTCAGATCTCTTTGTAAAATGCCAATAATCATACCACCAATCAAATTGATGAATGTGATGATCAGTCCTGCAATAGCATCACCACGCACAAATTTATTAGCACCATCCATTGCTCCATAAAAAGCACTTTCATCTTCAAGAATTTGACGTCTTTCTTTAGCAGCCTTCTCATCAATTAAACCAGCTGCCAAATCTGCATCGATTGCCATTTGTTTTCCTGGCATAGCGTCTAAGCTAAAACGTGCTGCAACTTCAGCAATTCTACCAGAACCTTTAGTAATAACAATAAAATTTATCAAAGTTAAAATGAGGAACACTATAAGACCAATAACTACATTTCCTTGCATAACAAAATGCCCAAAAGCTTCGATCACGTGACCCGCGGCCTCAGTACCTAAATGCCCATTTGCCAATATTAGCCTAGTTGAGGCAATATTTAGCGACAATCTAAGCATTGTTGTAACAAGTAAAATAGTAGGAAATACACTTAATTCCAAAGGCCTTGAGATAAAAAGCGTAGTCATTAAAATGATCAGTGAAATTGCTACCGAAAATGCTAGCAACAAGTCAAGCAGCGTAGTTGGTACAGGAAATAGTAGCACCATTAAAATACCAATGACGCCTATTGCCAAAGCAATGTCACTGTACTTAGTTAATTTTTTTAAACTATCTAACATCTATTTATTAGTCAAATTCTGAGTTATTCTAATGATAAAATTAGATTTTAGCAATAAACGATTTTACTATCTAAAAAATATAGTTTTTTAGTATCGTTTTGATATCCATGATAATTAAAATTTCTTGCTGCTGATAGTCAGTGATTAACTTGCAAAAGCAAAGGATATATGATTAGATTTTAGATGATTATGATTGATAGAGAGAATATTATGCTGCCAAAAAGAATTGGTATTTATCCTGGTACTTTTGATCCAATCACCAATGGTCATATTGATGTTATAGCCAGAAGTGAAAAGATTGTTGATGAACTTGTCATTGCCGTTGCCAAAGCAGAAAGTAAAAAACCAGTTTTCTCTGTTGAAGAGAGATGCATGCTAGTTCAGCAATATATTACTAAGTATGATTTAGCTAAAAATGTTAAGGTGATAACTTTTGACAATTTATTGGTAGATTTTGCTCGCAATATTGGCGCTACTCTCATCATCAGAGGATTAAGAGCAGTATCTGACTTTGAATACGAGTTTCAAATGTCTTGTATGAATTCAAGATTAAACCCGCGGCTTGAAACTATATTCATTCCTGCTTCTGAGAAAAATCAATTTATCTCTTCAAGGCTAATCAAAGAAATAGCAAGATTATCAGGAGATATTTCGGCTTTTGTCATTCCTGAGGTCGCTAAAAAAGTTGAGCAATATTATAAAATGTTGTAAATATTGATCATTAATATGGTATTTTATCAGTAATGCCCACATCTAGTTGCATTTTAGAAATTGATCTCGAGAAAATTACTAGTAATTATCAGCTTTTAGCTGGTTTGTGCAAAAATTCAGAATTAGCTGTAGCGTT
Organism: Rickettsiaceae bacterium; assembly: GCA_022702085.1. Classification (GTDB taxonomy): domain Bacteria; phylum Pseudomonadota; class Alphaproteobacteria; order Rickettsiales; family Rickettsiaceae; genus JAKONF01. The sequence goes on from JAKONF010000053.1 coordinate 3,816, forward strand.
AAAAGCTGATGCCTATGGAATTGGGGCTGATAAAGTAGCCTCTGCGTTATCTGCAGTAAATTGTCAAAATTTCTTTGTAGCTCGCCTCATTGAAGGAATTGAACTCCGTAAAACAACTGACGCTAATATCTACGTGCTTGACGGGGTAATTGACGAAGAAGCTGAATATTTTAGGCAGCATAATCTCATACCAATTTTGAACCATTTAGGTCAAGTTGAGACATGGGAGACATTTAATATAAACCACGGTTTACACTTACCTTATGGTTTACATATAGATACTGGCATGAATCGTTTAGGCATGCCTCAACAAGAGTTTGGTTATCTAAAAAATAACGATTATGTGATGAAGCAATTTCCTCCATCATTGATAATGAGTCATTTATGTGCTGGTGCTACGATTGACTGTATGCAAAGTCAGAATCAATTAGCAATGTTTAATAACGTTAAAGCATTTTTTCCTGAAAGCAAATTAAGTTTAGCAAATTCTGCTGGTTTGTTTTTAGGAATCGATTATCATTTTGACATGGTCAGGATTGGTGCCGCTTTGTATGGCATTACTGATCATGAAAATATAGTAAATTTGCAAAATCCTATTGCATTACATGCACCAATTCTTCAGCTCAAAAATTTAAAATCTGGCAGTACTATAGGATATAACATGACATTTGTTGCAGAACGTGATATCGTGGTCGCTACCTTGCCTATAGGATATGCTGATGGCTATTCTCTAAAATTTAGTAATGAAGGTAGTGTATATATAAATGGTCAATGCGCTAAAGTTATTGGTAGAGTTTCAATGGATTTAATTACTGTTGACGTTACGCATATCCCAGTGGAACATTTATACATAGGATCGTTAGTTGAGATTATTGGTCCTCACTGCTCATTAAATGCCATAGCAAGGCAAATTGATACAATAGGTTATGAGATACTAACTAATCTTGGCAAAAGATACAAAAGAGTATATAAGTATTCGAGCGATAATTATATTTAACCATTAAATAACTATAGATTATGTTACAATTAGTAAATAATATCGGCAGAAGAACTATAAATTTTACTAGAACTTTAGGTGCTATTTCAATCTTTGTTTTTCAAACCATATCAAGCACTGTCCTGC
>JAKONF010000020.1 GCA_022702085.1 Rickettsiaceae bacterium
TAACGCCAAAATAAGCAGCAACGCCAACCGCAGTACCAATAGGTCCAGCTACCAAAGTTCCTACTACTGCTGAAGCAATTCCGCATATACCACCTTTCTTAGCAATTATACCTCCGCAAAGGCCTCCTATTGCCATTCCACCTAAAACGCAGCCACCTACAACGGCTGCTGTTAATGCAATTCCTCCTACAGCTATCAGAGCAGCTCCTCCAGTGGCCACAATTGCTGCTGCTATTCCAGTAGCGACTACAGCTCCTACAACTATTCCTAAAATGACGCCAGTTTTTTTACCAAATGGCTTGCTAATAAAATTTGCAGTTTTTTTTAAAGTCTTACCTGTATTTTTTAAAATATCGCCTATTTTACGTCTAAATCCTTGATTCTCTTCAGTGATATCTGCTTGCAGTTGCTCTTCTTTAAGAGCAAAAGGACTTATCTCAACTTCTTTATTGTTTGCAGTAATTTTTATGAATGATAAGTCAGCTGTATTCTCTATATTGGTTTTTTGGTTCATTCTAGTAGCTGCATTGACCTTAATATTTTTGCCATGAGCTGCTTCAAGGTCGGCATTTGTGAGATTGACATTTGTTAAATCTGCTTCATCTAATTCTACTTTTTTTAATATTGCCTCTTTTAAGTTTGCACCTCTTAAATCAGCTTTTTTCATCAGTGCTTCTTGAAAATTGGCTTGCTCTGCTTTGATATCTTTTAGTATGGCTCCTGTAAAATCAGCTTTTTTAGCACTAATAAGATTATTAAGTTCGCTACCTGTTAAATCAATATTTTGCGCTTTTACGTTATCTAATACTGCGCTATCGAGTTTAGCAAATCTAAGTTTTGCATTTTTTAGAATCGTATCTTTTACGACAGCGAATTTAAGCTCAATACCTTCAGCTTCGGCGTTTTCTAGATCACACTTCGTAAGTTCTATATTTACAGCCTTGACTTGTTCCATCAAGCTATCTTTCAAATCTACTTCAATAGCTTTAGCTTCATTTAAAATAGCGTTACTTAATACTGCATGCTGCATTTCTACCACACGTAGATTTGCATTTGCTAAAGAAATTCCTTCTAAATTAGCAAAATTTAATTTAACGTCGCCAAGCTTTGCTCCATCCCAGTCACCATGTTTTATATCTGCATATTCAAAATTCGAATTATTAATCTCAGTTCCTTCACCGTTTGATCTAGGCATGAATGCACGCTTGAAATCACTATTGGAAATTTTAGCTTCTTCTAATTCAGTATTTAAAAAATTGCCATCTCTAGCTTGAACATCATTAAACAATGCTCCTTTAAGATTTGCACTTTCTAGATTGGTGTGGTTTAGTATTGCACCATTAAATTGACAGCCCTCTAGATTAGCCCCAGCAAAATTTACTCTTGATAAATCAATGCCGCTAAAATCTTCATTCGCTAAATCTGTTCCTGCTAATAATTTATTCTGATTATCATATTTTGCTGAGAAATCTGCGATAAATATAGTATTTTCAGAATATTTCTCTCCTTTTGCAAGGGCAAGCTCTTCAGCAAACTTATTTAAAGAGTTTTTAGTATTATCCAGCCTTGCCGAATTTAAAAAACTTTTCACTTGCGCTTCACTTAGTTCAACTAGTACTTTAGGTCTATCTCTTTCTTCAGCTTTTGAACCCCTAATATACATTGGATCAAAATTTGCAGAGTTACTGCTAAAGATATATCTTAAACTAGCATTGATAATCTTATCTTCCTCCCTAGGCGTTGAAGTTGCTTTTGGTTCTGTACTTTCGGAATTTTGTTCATTATTGTCGTAACCCGCAGCCCAATTATAGGCTTTTGAAAAAAAACCTGCTTGTCTTGTTATGGCTTTACCTGCAGTGCTTGCAACATTTGCAGCGTCTTGGCCTATGGCTTTAACATTATCATTCCTACTATTATATCTATAGACTTCTGCATTCGTGAGATCAGCTTTAATATCAGCATAATCTCGCACTAGATAAGAAGTACTACTAAATTTTATTCCATCCATATACGAAGCTTTGTAATTAGCTGGAATATTCGCGTATTCTTTATCAAATTCTGTGGTTGATAAATCAGCTCCTCTAAAATCAACTTTAGCTATTTTTGAATCTTTGAATAGAACTTTGGTTAAATCAGTATCTCTAAAAGCTGCGTCAGTTAAATCAACTTCATCAAATTCATTATTTTTAAGAATAGCACCACTAAGATCAGCACCCCTTAAATCTATCAACAAATTTTTGTCAATTTGATTGAATTGCTTTGTTGTTTTGTTTGTATCGCCATTAAATTTTAAATCCGTTAAGTCAGCGATAATTAGCTTATTTTTGTTTTCCGGCAACGTACTCAAATAATCATTTAAACTTACAGAAGATGGTGGTAATCCATTATTATTCTTTCTACTTTCATCTATGTATTGTTGTACTTGTTCTAAACTAACTTTAAAAGTTTCAATTTTTATTTTATTTAGCTTTTGTTTAATCTTTTCATCACTTTTTTTGGCTTGCTTAGTATCTTTCTCATTGAAATTTACATTATCATCTAATGTTTGAGGAAATTTTGCCATAAATAGCCTAAATTCTTATAATATTTAAATTAACTTTAACTAGTTAATAATTAATAAATAATTAATACAATAAGATGTTTTATGTAAAACTACTATGATAATTTGAGATTATGATTTTTTAATACTATTTTATTTTTATGTCCTCAAATTGTGCTTTCCATAATTTTTTATATAATTTACTGTTTTTCAATAATTCTTCATGATTGCCATCTTCAACAATGCATCCACCGTGAAATACTAATATACGATCCATTGAAAGTAACGTAGATAAGCGGTGAGCAACTACCAATACAGTTTTATTTTGCATTAAATATTGTAATGAATCTTGTACTAAATTCTCCGTTGCAGTATCTAAACTACTAGTGGCTTCGTCTAATATAAGAATGTGAGAATTTTTCAAGATAGCCCGGGCAATAATAATTCTTTGTCTTTGGCCACCTGATAAATTGTTACCTCGCTCACCACATAGAGTATTATAACCCTCAGGAAGTTTAATGATGAATTCATGAATATGAGCTGCCTTAGCAGCTTTAACTACTTCTTCATCAGTGGCATCCTTTTTACCATAGCGAATATTTTCTATAATTGTTCGGTGAAAAAGAATAGGCTCTTGAGGTATAACGCTTATATTACGGCGCAAGGAATCTTGAGTAACATCCTTGATATTTTGACCATCGATTTTAATATTACCACTTTCAATATCGTGCAACCTAGTAATGAGGCTAACAAAAGTAGATTTACCTGAACCTGAAAAACCTACCAAACCAACCTTCTGCCCACCTTCAATGATCACAGATTGATCTTTAAAAATATTGTTATTGTTACGGTAGTAAAAACTAACATGTTCAAATTCAATTTTGCCTTTCTTGATCTTCAAATTTTTAGCATGCGCTGCATCTGTTATAGTATATGGTTGAACCAACGACAAGCTTTGAGTAAATACGCCAACTTCTTCAAACAAATCGCCAATTTCTTGAGTTAAATCCCAGATATCATCGGCTACTGCTGCACATAAACTAATGATCTGTACGCAATCACCAATCGAAATGAGTAATTGGCTTCGTAGCACCCCAAGATAATAAACAACAGTAAAAATCATGATAGAGCAAGATAGACCTAATATATATCTTAACTTAAGCATAAACCATTGTAACTTTTGTTCACTTTTTATAGTTTCTTGATTATAATCATTTAAATATTCACGCTCAAAATCATGAGAAGTGAACATTCTAGCTGCACTGATATTGGATAATGCATCAACAATTTTACCAGCAATGGTTGCTTTATTACGTGAATAAGTTGTTGAATAGTCATTAATTTTGCTAGAAAAAAAGCTACTAAGTCCTACAAATATACATAGCCAAATAAAAAATATGGTAGCAAATATGTAGTGAACTGAGTACATAGTGATTAGCGCAAA
>JAKONF010000027.1 GCA_022702085.1 Rickettsiaceae bacterium
TTGACATTAGATTAGTTGATTTAATTAAAAATTTGCAAAGTAAAGATATTAAAGTGATTGCTTTAACCAACTGCAATATCGGTGCATTTGGCAAAATTAAATCTATGGAGAAGTGGCGTCTTGATGAATTAAAAAAAAATGATTATAATTTCGGTAAATCTTGGCACAATCTAAAACCTAATTCCAAACTAATTAAAAATAATAAACATGTAAGCTATATAGATGGCGTTATATTCACTTCACGTACCTCTAAAAGTGAAGCTCTCAATGCTTTTATAAAATATAGTAAATTTAAACCTAAAAAAATTATTTTTATAGACGATAAAAAAACTCATTTGCAAGGTATTGAAAAATTTGCTACTCAAAATGATATTGAATTTTATGGGCTAGAATATAGCGCAGCTCGCGATGGTGTACTACTACCCTCTTATGACGAATCATTAGCAAAATTTCAATTTTATTATTTAATTAAAAACTATAAATGGCTATCAGATGAACAAGCGCGCGTTTTAATGAATGACTCACAATAGTATATCTATGTGTGATTAGGATAGATGGCTTCCAGTTAATCGATATATGATAATTAGCTTATAGATTCTACAATTTATGCTATATAAATGAACTATACAAGCACCCGTAGCTCAGCTGGATAGAGCGTCGCCCTCCGAAGGCAAAGGTCGTTGATTTAAATCCAATCGGGTGCACCATTTCTAAAAAATAAAGATATAAAATCATGGATATATTACTAGGTAAGAAAACAGATTATATTTTTGAATATAACCCCCAAATACTAACTCCTATTCCGCGTGAGCTTGGTAGATCAAATCTATCTGATACTAATAAATTTATTGCTAATGGTTTTGATATATGGAATTGTTATGAACTCTCATGGCTCAATACTAAAAAAAAACCTGAAGTTAGAATTCTAGAATTTCATGTGCCAGCTAGTTCAAAAAATATTGTCGAATCTAAATCAGTGAAATTATATTTAAATTCTTTTAACAACACAGTTTTTGATGATGAAGCCCAAGTCAAAATATTTATTGAAAAAGATTTAAGTGCTGCTACTGAATCCACAGTTTTAGTTAACATAAAAAATTTTCAATCTTTTCGTAAGCAATCATTAGCTTGTTTTGATGGTATATGCTTGGATAATTTAGAGATAGAGATAACGGATTTTAAGGTAAATAAAGAATTGCTGCAAATAGCAAGTAGCAGCCAAATAGTTAAAGAAATTCTTTATTCTGATTTATTCAAATCTAATTGTTTAGCCACTAAGCAACCAGATTGGGCTTCAATTAAGTTAGATCATATTTGCCCTAAAATTGATCACCAGTCGCTGCTCAAATACCTTATCTCATACAGAAATCACGATGGTTTTCATGAACATTGCGTTGAGCATGTATTTTATGATTTATATAATTTGCTAAATCCCAAGCAGTTAATAGTTTATGCCAGGTATACTCGTAGAGGTGGCATTGATATCAATCCAATTCGTTCAACTCTTGATTTAAATGCTACAGAAGTTAATAATTTTAGGCAGATAAGGCAGTAATTATTGCCTATTTACGCTCAAAAAAACTATTATAAAATAATTAACTGATAGTTTTCTAAAGGTAGCTATGTCTCATAAAAAGCCAAAAAATCGTCAATTTTCATCTGAAGATAAACATATGGATAAAATTAGCGAATTAAAGAATAGAGCTGGATTAGATCACCCAACGTGTAAAGTTGATCATAGTCATGATCATAATTGTGATAATGAACCTTTTTCTTTTGCTCAAGAATCCTCCAAAAATAAATTCAACAAACAACAGAAAGAGCAACCAAATAAAGCCGCATCAAATCCTTTCAATGCAGATCTTGTTAATGATCTCATGCAAAGCTTCAACAATAATTTTAACTTCTCAAATAACATGATGGGCAATAATGTGGGTAGCTCTCAAGTGGCTACTAAATTGATTCAAGAAATGCTAGTAGATACTTCCGCTTACTTAAGCTCTACTTTAAAAGATAATATGAATATTGGTAAAGATTTTGTTGCTTGCAAAGACATTAAAGATATAATCAATTTTCAAAATAATTTATTTAAAGCTAATTTTTCAAATATATTAGATTACACAATAAAAATTAGTAATTTAATGCAAAATTTCGTAGCAGATCAGGTAAATGTTTCTGGTAATTGGTTAGATCGTAATACCAAAATCGTAACTAGCCAGTCTTAAAATCAGCTAGCATTAAACGTCCTTGAAAATATTTAAAAAACACTTTGCATTACGCTTATAAGGCATCTATACTCGAGTTTACCTTTAAACAACTTAAAATGAGAATAAAGATGACTAATAACAAATTATATACCAATGTTTTTCATGACCATAACGAAGCATCACGTGCCTATGATGCTCTAATTGCAAGAGGATATAATGATTCAGATATCAGCATTTTAATGTCTGACGATACCCGCAGTAAATATTTTGCAAATAAAGATTTTCCTGATAATACACTTGGTAGCAAAGCTTTAGAAGGCGCTGGAGTTGGTAGTGCTATTGGCGGAGCTATTGGTGGTTTAGTTGCTGCAGTAGCAGCTATTGGTACTACTTTAGCTATTCCAGGACTTGGCTTAGTTATTGCAGGTCCTATTGCTGCTGCTCTTGCTGGCATGGGTGCTGGCGGAGCTACAGGCGGCTTAATTGGTGCTTTAGTTGGTTCAGGTATTCCAGAAGAAAGAGCTAAAGAATATGAAACTGCTATTAAAAATGGCGGCATAGTAGTTGGACTTAACACTAAATCTGAAGATGACTATAATTACTTCAATGATAATTGGAAAAATAACTAATAACTAGATTATCATACTAGAAAAAAGCGATGTTTCGATTAGAACATCGCTTTTTTTATTATATATTTAATATAATCTTTCCTTAAACCAATAAATAACAAGCTAAAATCAGAAAAGTGAAAAATCCTAAAGCGTCAGTTATAGCGCTAAGAAATACTCCTGAGGCAGTTGCAGGATCGATATTAAAGTTATGTAA
>JAKONF010000062.1 GCA_022702085.1 Rickettsiaceae bacterium
ACGAAGATATCACAGGATTATATAGCTGATTCTCATCTTGACGAAATGTCATCTGAACTTGGATGCGTAATAGAATTAACTGAAAGTTAAAATGATCATTATTATGAAAGACGCTATACTTGCAGAAATAAGAGCTAGGGAGCCAATTTTCCACCACCCTGATAATTTTGGTAAAACGAAGCAAGATATCCTGGCGCAAATGGCTGATGAATTTTGGGAAGTAGGGGCTTCAGGAAATATTTATACCAAGCAAGAAGTGGTGGAAGAGTTACTTGAACGTTATAGCGATCCTGATTATCAAGATGTTTGGTCTGCTTCAGATTTCAAACTAACTCAAATAGCGGTAGATAATTATTTGTTAACTTATAATCTTCTGCAAGACAAAGTTAGGAAAACCAGGCGAGCAACTATTTGGCGTAAAATAGGTAAGCAGTGGCAGATAGTTTATCATCAAGGAACTATTGTTGAGTAAAATAATTAAAGGTATAAATGAAGGAACTATTATTTAAAGCTGCTAGAATTGGTGATCATAAGACTATAGATAAGATACTTACTAAAAATCCTAGCTTAATTGATGCTCAAGATGGATCACAAAGAACTGCTCTGAGTTATGCTGTTAGAAATAAAAATTTGAAAGCTGTGGATTTGTTACTAAAAAAAGGAGCTAGTGCAGCTATTAAAGATTGGAGCAGATCCATCCCTTTGCATGATGCAATATATGAGCCAGAAATTGTTAAGTTATTACTCAAGCATGATAAAAGTTTAATAAATTATCAGGATGCATCTGGTTATACTGCTCTATTTTGGTCTATTAAGCTCGATCTTTTAGAAGCTATAGAAATTTTATTAGAAAATGGAGCTGATGTTACTATTAGAAATGATTATGATTCTTCTTCTTTGCATGAAGCGGTTGAAAATAGGAATCTAAAGCTTACAAATTTGTTGTGTAAGTATGGTGCTCAAAGTCTAATTAATAGCCAAGATCATGAAGGAAAAACTCCTTTGCATTTGGTAATGAATCTATTAAATAGCTATCAACAATCAGAATTAAAAATTTTATCGCTCACAGAATTACTATTGACCTACAACGCAGATATTAATGTAAAAGATAAAACAAATAAAACAGCTTTGGACTATGCTGCTAAATTTAAATCTTTTTCAGTTTTTAAATTACTATGTTCTAGAGGAGCAGAGGTTAATGAATCAATACGTAATACTAAGACGTATAATAAGAAAGCTGAATTTAAACAAATAATCGATTTGGCTTTAGAACTAAAGCCTCTAATGCAAATAATAAAAAATCTTTTTGTTAAGGGTGGGGTTGCAGATTTATTGGAAAAATCCAAACTGAGTATGCCAATAAGCACATTGGAATTTGAAAGCTTTTCAGAAGAAAATGATGATAGCACATACCAGGAATTCTGTAATTATTATGAGATGCCTATCAAGTATTTTCAAGTTCTGTTATCAAAAGAAATGTCTAAATCAGGACCAAAAGAGCTACAAAACCTGCCCAACATAATACACAATAATATTGAAGTTATACAAATATTTAATCTTAAATTTTTCAAGAATTCAGCTGGTAAGGTTATTTCTTTCAAGCAGCATCTCTATGAAAATTCTACGCTAGATAAAATATGTGCAAATAATGAAGAAGAAAAAGACTATAGCGTAATCTTACTGAAATATTTAGCTATTATAGAAATTTTGAAAATGTTAGAAAATAAAGAAACAAATAAGCAAGAAGTTACAAGCAAAATACCTACAGATTTATGGTCTGAAATAGTTGATTTTAATGAAATAATATCTCCCCTTGGAGAATTAGCAGAAACAGAAAGTTAATTTTCAAAACAACAGACTCAAAAAAATCAAAAACAGATAAAAAATAGAGTAAAAAAATAACTTTTTAGCATTGGAATTTATATTCTTATCTTCTTTATCAATAAGTAAAATTACTGAATAATACAAGAAAATGATTCCTAAGATTGCAGCTAAAAAGAAATACCAAATGCTACTCATACCCAAATAATAAGGTAGTAACGTCGAGGCAAACATTAGAAGGCTATAAAGCAAAATGAGCTTCTTTGTATGTAATATACCTTTAGCCACTGGCATCATTGGCACAGCACAATTTTGATAATCTTCCCTACGTAATAATGCTAACGCCCATGAATGAGGCGGCGTCCATAAAAAAATAATAGCAAATAAGGTAAGTGAAGCGGAATTAATATCACTAGTTACTGATGCCCAGCCGATCATTGGCGGAAAAGCGCCAGCAACGCCGCCAATCACCACATTTTGCGGACTTGTACGTTTAAGCCAGATGGTATAAATGAAGACATAATATAAAATAGTAGTTAAAAGTAAAAAAGCTGATAGTAAATTAATGCTGATGGCCATGATCAGGCAAGAAAATAACCCTAAGAACAAACCGAAAGACAAAGCCTCTTGCGGTTCAATTGTACCTTTTACTAAGGGTCTATTTTGAGTGCGTTTCATTATCCTATCTATATCTAGGTCGTACCACATATTGATTACTGCTGCGCTGCCAGCGCCTAGCGAGATACAAATTATGGCAGTAAAAGCAAGGAGTGGATGAATATGCCCTGGAGCTAGTAGCATAGCTATGAAAGCCGTAAAAACTACTAATGACATTACCCTAGGCTTCATCAACAGAAAATAATCCTTGATAGTACTATTTGTTTCTTGGATATCCACTATATGTTTCAGCATTTTTTCCTGAGAGATCAGATCAGAAGCCATTAGTGTTTTAAACTTGTTAAATCATTTCTTGAATCTATTCTCAGATCTGGTTGCACTTCAAATGTATGATATGGAGGGGGTGAATTTACGCTCCATTCTAATGTATTCGCTCCAATTCCCCATGGATTATCTGGACATTTTTCGCCATATTTTAGAGTATACCATACGATGTAGAC
>JAKONF010000163.1 GCA_022702085.1 Rickettsiaceae bacterium
TGATGATAGAGATATTCAAATCGAGCTTTAATGTAATCAAAATTATCATCTCACCTAAGGTTAAAATTGATGACGGCTTTGAGTGGCTAAATTCATCACAAAAATCAAAACTTGGTTTGGTAATATATGCAAATTCCATAACTCTAACACCAGGCACTATAACAGTGAAAATTGAAGATAATAAGTTATTAGTGCATTTTTTAGAAAAATCATCTTTGTATGAGTTACAAAATGGAGAAATGGCTGATAAAGTAGCTAAAATTATTAAAAATTCAACCAATTAAATTATTTTAAAAAATCTTATGATTTATTTTTGCATGTTTTTACTACTATTATCAATATTTATGATACTTGCAAAATTTTTCAAAAAATTATCTATCTTTTCTAAGCTTCTTTACTTAAACTGTTTAAACAGTTTAATCAGCTTATTTATCTGCATGTTAGCTACTTTTAAAACTAACAAATATTACTTGGATATTGCTTTGATCTATTTTTTATTAAGCTTTATCTCCATGAATGGATATTTAAAATTTTTTCAGAAACCAAAAAATTATGAATAAATTAAGTTCTGCTAATATTGTCATTTTAGGTTGTGGTTTAAGCGGCATGATTACTGCGCTAAAACTTGCTCATTTAAATATTCCCTCAACTATAATAGAATTTACAAATACTGATTCAATTTCTACAAAAGACAATAGAACTACTGCTTTATCATCTACTTCCAAAAATTTTTTTGCAGAAATTGATCTATGGCGTCAATTTGAGAATTTTTGTTGTCCTATTGAGCATATTTATGTAGTTGATGATAAATCACCCACAATGCTACATTTTGCTTTACCAAAAAGAAATGATCAGTTTAACGAACAAGCAATGGGTTATTTGATCCAAAACCATCTATTCAAGAAGATATTACTCACTGCTATAAAAAATAATCCATTAATCAAATTGATTGATCAATGTGAATATCAAAAAGTTAATAGTATACCGGATTCAGTAATTTTGACTTTAAAAGGTAAGCACGAGGAAACTATAGCAGCTGATTTGGTAATTATCTGTGATGGTAAAAATTCTAAGGCTAAGAATTATTATTTCTCTAATGATTTTAATAAATATTATTACCAACATGCCTTAACTTTTAATGTTGATCATACTATTAATCACGAAGGAACTGCTGTTGAACATTTTCTCCCATCCGGGCCTTTTGCGATTCTACCGCTTAAAGGAGGCTATTCTTCATCTATAGTTTGGACTGTACCAGAAAATGAAGCCAAGCGATTGCTCGAATTAAATGATCATGAATTTTTATATTTGGTTGAACAAAATTTTGGCTCATTTTTGGGAACTATATCTATGAGTGGTGCTGTAGGCAATAAAATTAATTCTTTCCCCCTATCGGCTCATCATGCAGAACAGTATTTTTACCAGCGGTTAGTATTAGTTGCCGATAGCGCTCATAGCATTCATCCTCTAGCTGGTCAAGGCTTAAATCAAGGTATTATGGATATTGCATCTTTATCACATAATTTGCTTAAACATGGCATAAGTGAGGCGGCTTTAATGAATTATCAACAAGAGAGGAAAGCTGATAATTACGCTATGTATTTAATTACAAACAATTTAGATAAGATATTTTCTAATGATTCTCGCGTTCTTAAAAATTTTCGTCAACTAGGCTTCCAGATGATCAATAATTTGCCACTAATTAAAAATAAGCTAGTTAAATATGCTATGGGCCAGAGATAATCAAGTAGATAAGATAGTTAGGCAGAAGATAAGCATAAATCAAAGATAATTTCAATTCCAAAATATTTCAGCTATTAATCATAATGACCAAATTGATCATGCAGCCATTGAAACTGGCCAAAATTTTGATAGATTATTTCCTACCACCTAGATGTTTGAGTTGCACTGATTTTACCATAGCTGGCGATGGTTTTTGTGCTGCATGTTGGCAAAATCTATCGTTTATCTCAAAGCCATATTGCCTCACTTGCGGTAAAAACTTGGATTTGAGTATTCTAGATGCTTATTCCTGTGGTAACTGCATGCATTCCCCTCCTTCATATAGCAAAGCTCGTAGTTTAATTAAATTTAATGATCAGAGCAAAAAGGTAATCCATGCTTTTAAATATTACGATAAATACGCCGTGGCTACTTTGTTTGCCAAACTACATTGCTCGCGCTACGCTGAAGATATAAAAGATATTGATCTAATCGTGCCAGTACCTATGCATAAGCTCAAAAGATTACTGAGAAATTATAATCAGTCATTTATCTTGGCTGCAGAATTCGCTAAAATTTTAGCTAAGCCCGTGCTCTTCGACGCGCTAGTAAAATATAAATGGACCAAACCTCAATCTTCACTCAAATTCAAAGCACGCCAACAAAATTTGATTGGTAGTATTAAAGCTAATGAAAAATATGATTTCAAAGACAAAACTATCTTATTAGTAGATGACGTATTAACTACTGGTAATACCATAAAATATTGTAGTGATTTACTTAAATATAGCGGCGCTAAAGATATAATCGTAGCTACCATTGCTAGGACCTAA
>JAKONF010000180.1 GCA_022702085.1 Rickettsiaceae bacterium
ATGTTTTTATTTTCAGTAAAAAAACTTTATTTATTAGTTAAATAATCGTTTATAGATAAAATCATGACCAATATCATCTATCTATTTGGCCATCCGGGTACAGGCAAATATACTATTGCCAAAGAAATTGCCAAAGCTGGTTATATTGTGTGTGATAATCAGCTGATCAATAACCCAATATTTGAATTGTTACAATATAATGGTTTGACTACGCCAGTACCTGAATTTGCTTGGCAAGCAATTGAGATAATTAGAGTAGGAATTTTTCATTTTCTATTATGCGAAAAGAATAAAAACTACGTATTAACCAATTGTTTATATGAAGAAGAGGGTGATAGAAAACTATTCGCCCAAGTAGAGGAATTAGCTGCAAAGCGAGGGTCTAAATTTATTCCAGTAAAATTGATTATTTCTAAAAAAGAAAATATCAAGCGCATTGAGCAGCTTTCTAGGAAAGAACGTTTTAAATCAATAGATCCAAGTGATGCTCAGCCAAAACTACCCCTGCTTGAATGTAATCACCCAAATTTAATTGAACTTGAGGTGAGTGATTTATCTGCAGAAGAAGCTGCTGAGAATATATTAGCTCAAGTTATGAGATTATCTTGAGCCATAAAGAATATATTTAATTAATACCAAATAGAAAAACTTTCAACTTCTCCAGTAACAACCATTTCCTCCGTATTTGGAAAGATTTGTTGAAATGCTTCTTCAATTGATATTCCTTGCTCTTTGGCTTCTTCAGCTGCAATTCTCACCTTGAATTCCTCATTTTTTTTTACCGATTCCTTTAAACATTCATCCATCTTTCTAAGTTTTTCTTCAAGTATTTTGGATTTTTCTTCTAATTTTCGTGAATCTTCTTTTATCATCTTTTCTTCTTTAATCAGCTGATGAAGCTTACGCGCGTCCTCAACATAATAACCATAATGTACAGTGAGGTCTTTAATTGCTTCTTCAAATAAAATTTCTGAATTTATCTTCACATTATTCAACTCTTCTTGATATTTTAGATTAAAATCTTCAAGTAGTTGAGTGATTTCTTCTTCATGATCAAGTAAATAGCTATATAAAATTTCTCCGCATTTATTGGTTGATAAATGTTCAGCTTTTTCTTTATCATAAGCACAAAGATGATAATCTTCTTCTGTTGAATTAATATTGATATAATCATCACTTTTAAAATCTATAAGAGCTCGATTATTACCATTGCATAATTCAAACATTAAATGTTTTATTGTATCAAAATTGAAATTATCTACATATTCAATTCTGATAGTTGTATTACTATAATTAATATCAGCGCCTGTGCGGGGTAATTCTGGATGTTGCTTTGTAATTAACTCATAACTAAATGAATCATTAACTCTTGACTCTTGATTAGCGTCTATTTCAGAACGTGATATTATTTGATCAGACGTACTTGGTTTAATCTTGATAGTAAACTTATCAAAATCTATAGTTTCAGGTTTAAAAATTTGATTTTTCTTAATTTCTTGAATTTTAAGAAGAGCTTCTGAAAAATTTAGAAAATTCTTTGGTATGAACTTAACAGTATATGGTGAACCTGCTATTTTTTCAGCACCATCTGCTAAATCACTTAAAATTTTATAAAGATTAGGAGTTGATTTTTCTAAATTTTCAATAAATGAATTATGGTTTTCAATTATTTTTGTTTGTTCTTCTTGATTTATAATTTTTTCACTTTCTTTATTATAGTAAAACAATTCATTTAGATTCCATTTTAACTTTTTCATATATATAACTACATATATTAATACAAATTAATATATGTTAATTATTTATTAATTCGAGTAATTAAAGTATTTTAATTATTATAATTTAATATACCCCCAAATCTTATCATCCTTATTTCTTTTAAAAATACCGCTTTTATTATAAAAATTACCTTCAGAGCACAGTAGGTAGTCTGCATGTGCTTCCACTACAATACCGATGTGGTCAAGAGGCTCTCCCATTAAATAATCGAAAATAATTACATCTCCCATCTCTATACCTTGCCAAGAATTACGCAATATATTTTCTTGTTTTGCGTAAACAACCCAAGCCTGTACGGATCCTAAATGTACAGCAGAATCTTTAATAGGTTGAATAGCAATATTACATCCAGCTTGAATCAAAATATAATATACATAGGCGCAGCACCACTCAAAACCTTGTTCTATATTTAGATAGAAGGGATTATGTTTAATGAATAATTCTCTAAAAGGTGCTAAATATTTTTCAATTTTTTCCCCACCTTTCAATTCATTACCCTCAAGTTTCAACTTGCCTTCAGCGATTGCCAGTTTGATAATATTTTGTTTAGTTTTTTGGAACATCTAAAGTAGCTAGTTCTAATGCACTGCCTTCGCCTATACATTCAGCTTTGCAAAAATCATTTTGAGGTATTGGTTGATGAGCTAATATTTCTTCTGAAGGTTTTATCGTTTTGACTATATCATATATATTTTGATAGTATGAAAAATATATGGTTGGATAAGCCGCTAAATAGGGCTCATAAAATTCTCTATCTATTGACTTCTCAAGTATATCAACCATGTTTTGATAAAATGATGATACCATGTCATCCGATAAATTATTATCTATTTTAGAAAATAACATTATTTCATCCTTATTATCTCTAACATATGTAAACAATAGCTTAGCAACTCTCTCTAACGCGTTAACATTTTCTTGTGCGTAAAGTTGTAGTAATTGCTCAAGATCATAACCAGCCTTAAAATAATCCAAAGTAGTTGAGTTTTTATTTGCTTTAATGCAAATCAAGCATAATTTTGACATTAAAGAAACCATGAAACTATATGGTTCATCATTTTTGTTTATTTGAATTCGCTTATTATCAAAATCAACTGCTTCTTTCTTATAAAGAGCTGATTGCTTAGCTGAAATAATGTCAATGTGGTAAAGATTTTGATTACCAAATGCTTCAATGGCTAAATCATCAATAACTTTGTAAAATATTGGAAGTTTTTCTTTTATTAGTA
>JAKONF010000194.1 GCA_022702085.1 Rickettsiaceae bacterium
ATGTTTTGCCTATCAAAATTTGTATAAATAAATTTTGCTATTTCTTCTATTCTTTTTTTATTTATATTTATATGATCATCAATTTTCTTGAGATAATCCTTTTTTATTTTAATAAAATCAAGATTTAGAGAAATTAAAGTAGTATTCTGTATGAATGCTGCAGCTCCTTCATGACTTATTTTATTATAACTAATATCGAGTGATGTTAGGATGATGTTTGCTGCAAGTACTTTGGCTCCTTCATCCCTTATGTGATTACCACCAATATGGAGTAAGGTTAGGGTAGTGTTTGCTGCGAGTGCTTTGGCTCCTTCATGCCCTATTTTATTATAATCAATATTGAGTGAGGTTAGAGTAGTACTTGCTGCTATCGACTTGCATTCTTTATCTGTTATACTTTGGCATGAAAGATTAACATGTCCCCCTATGCTATTTTCTATTTTTTGTAAAATTTCTTTCCTTAGCTTGGTCATATAATATCTAGTTATAATAATAAACTGATATTGTAACTTAAAATTGCCACTGGTAGTACAATTTACTTAATAAACTATCTATTTAAAGAAGCCGATCTGGCGCTCCTGAAAGCCGCTAAACTATTTGCCCTTGATTGTTGGTAATCTATAATAGGCAGCGAATATTTATATTTGCCAGCGAAATTATTTTCGATAGCTTTTTGATTATGCAGTAGCTTAATTGGGGCGTCTCTAAGCTCCGGTACATATTTTTTGATATATTCAGCATCTGGATCAAATCTCAGGCCTTGAGTAACAGGATTAAATATCCTGAAAAAAGGCTGAGGGTCGGTACCGCAAGAAGATGCCCATTGCCAGCCACCAACATTAGAGGCAAGATCGTAATCCATTAGATATTGAGCAAAAAACTCTTCGCCTAACCGCCAATCTAGAAACAAGTTTTTAGAAAAAAAACTGGCAACAATTAGCCGCGCTCTATTATGCATCCAACCATCAATGAGTAATTGCCTGACTGCCGCATCTATTATTGGAAAGCCCGTTTGACCTGCGCAAAATTTTGCTAGTAATTCTGGATCAGATCTCCAGGGTAGTGTACCTTGAAATTTAACCTGAAACTCTAAATTTTGTGTATAGGGGAAGTAGTAAAGGATGGTAGCGTAAAACTCCTTCCAAATTAACTCATTAATCCATTTGTGGTTATTTTCTTCTTGTAAAGCTGAGCGGTAACATTCTCTAATTGAGAGCAGGCCATGCCTAAGGTAAGGTGAGAGGGAACTGGTACCATCTTGGGCTAAAAAATTCCTGGCATATTCATATTTATGAATTTTTTTGTAGATAAAATTTTCTAGGCGTTTTTTGCCGTCACCGACTGGCCAAACCAAATCTTTTCGGTAATTATAACCTATTTGCGCTAACGCGGATTTTATGCCAGCATCTAGGTCAACTACTTGATAATATTCATTTGAACTGATTTTGCTAACCGGCAATAACTTACCTTCAAGTTGATAATGAAACTTGCGGATAACTTGATCATTTAGCAACGCGCGGAAAGCTTTCATATAAGGACCAAATACTTTGAAAGGTTTGCCTTGCTTATTTAAAATATGAGATGGACGAAATAACAAATGATCGTGAATAAGTTCAAAATCACAAATATCTTTTAACTGCTCATCAATTAATTTATCACGCTTGATAGTATCTGGCTCAAAATCTTCATCTGCATATACCGCCTTAGCACCAATAGCTTGAGCAAGCTTTGGTATAATTACGGTTGAGTTACCATACAAAATTAATAATTTGCCGCCTTTTTTAATCAAGTTTTCATTAATTTTAACAAGCGTTGCCATTATAAATGATAATCTGCGATCATTAGGATTATCAAATCTTTTTAGAATCAACTCATCAAAAATAAAAACAGGTTGAATTTGATGTGAGTTATTGAGAGCCGCAGCAAGTACTTTATTGTCTTCAAGCCTAAGGTTACGCCTGAACCACACTAATGATAAGTTATGCATCTATAAACAATTATGACAAATAATTATTATACCATAAGACTATAGTTATTTATAAAAATTTTTTAAAAATTATCAGAGCAATAAACAAGGTTTAATACCTTTTAGCCTAAACCTTGTTTATTATAGAATTTTTAGAAATGAAATTTAAAGCCTAACATAGTTTGATGAGCAATGAATCTACGTTCAAGCTCAATTTCATGAATAACACTAAATTCCATGTTTTTGTGATCAATGTTAATACCTGCTCCTATATCATAAGATAACCTTTCTGGCTTTTCTGCTCTTGAAGGAAGAGGTGAGGATAAACCATCTAAAGTAGTAATGGTTACAGGTTTTTTATTAGTCAAATTATTATTGATAAATCCTTGAATCATAGGTTTTATTGTCAATTTTTTATTGCTAAGTAACGCGCTGACTTTACCGCCAATCACACCTTCAACTCTATTTACCGCCTTTTTATAGACTGATAGATTTTCATTTGAAGTACCAGTTTCTTTGTAACGAACGTTACTAAACCCGTTATATCTCAATCCTACCATTGGTTTAAAAATATAAGATTTTAAGAAACTATATTCATTACCTAATAAGAATTGTATACCATAATTTCGTGTTTTATATTTTACCTGTGCTAATTCTTTAATTTCAGGTGTAATTTTTCTGGTCTCATTATTACTAATATAACTTTGCCCATAAGAAATTATTCCTTGAATAAAATAATTTTTTGGTAAATTATATTGACCATAAGTAGACAAAATATATGTATTAACTTTGCCTTTGTCGTCTACATAGTTTCTAGTATTTTCTAACACAGAACGTATATGACTAACACCAATACCTACAGTTGATTCTTCACTTAATTTAGTGTCAGCTCCTAAAGTAACACCATAATTACGAGTTTTATAACCGTCATTTAATTTCCTATCTTTTTGAATAGACTGACCATAGAACGGAGTAATCCAAGCTCCATAGTTATTCTCTTCATCTCCTGCTGCAACGCTATTGCTTTCCCCAAGTACTCTACTCGCAAAAGCAGATACAGAAGAACTCAATCTGTTGTAAAAACTCTTGATACTTTGAATACTATTTTCATCAACAATTTCTTCAGTAGATAGTAAATCAGGTATAGTATTGTCTAATAGATCAGCAGCATCTGCAGAACTCATACTGGCTGCAGTATTTAATATTCTCAGAGCGTCACTGCTTAAATTTGGATCATTAATCAAAGATTCAGCAAATTCGATGACAGCAGGATCTGCTCCTCTAAGATCTGAGGAAAAATCTTTTAAGTTATTTTCTAAAGTTACAGTGTGCGTACTTTGATCGTAATTCCATTTGACATATCTGTTTTGTTCGCCTTTTACTTGGAATGATACTTGATTACTTGGTAGTATAGTGCCATTATTTACTGAACTAATTACGTTATAAGTTTTAGTAGTGTTAGTTGCTGAAAGTACTGACGTATTATCTGGTATCAGATTGATAATTAAGTCAGCATCTGATAAGTCTAGTTTGCTATTGCTACCATCTACAATGATATTTCCTATTGCATCACCAGTAACTTTAGTATCTAAAACAATGGTCTTTTCTAGCTTAGAATCACCTATAATGGTTAAAGTATGTTGATTGAGTTTTATATTACTATCAGAACAGGTAAATTTATTAGCATCTAAAGTAACGTCTTTGTTTACATCTAAAGCAACTTCATCAACATCAATGGTTCTAGTGTATATATTATCTCTAAGTTGAACAATTGTATCATTTTCGTAAAGATTGATTTTATCGATTCTATTATTTGCATTTTTGCCAATTTTATTAAAGGATACATTACCTGTAGCTCTTACGGCACCTTGTCCTGTTATGTCTGACTCAATATTTGATCCAACATAAGTTCCATCACCAAATACCGCAGTAGCACGAATACCAGTAAGGTTTATTACGCCTCCTTGAACTATAGTAGTTTTAAATTCTTTATCATCACCTGGTTCAGCATTGATATTATTGTTAAACGTAACAGTAGTATTGGGAGCTATTTCAATTACTTTAACATATGAGCTACCATATATTTTTGCATCTTTACCAAAAGTTACTAAGCCTAGATTATTGAAGCGATCGCCTAGTGATGCAGCAATTGCTCGTTCTATTTTAAAATCTACTTGTCCAGCGCCATTAGTATCAGTAGTGATATATCCGTAAAATTTATCTTCATCAATAGTTAAGGTTGAATCATTGATAATTTTAACTTCCGAGAGCGAATCTTTTTTAGATAAAAGACCATTGATTGAACTAGAGTTAGAGTTTTTTTCTACAAGAATAGGTTTATTGTTTTGTAAAGATTGATAGGTAATATCTGGAAATATTGTATTGGCTAGAGAACTTGTTGAAAAAGCTAAAATGCTTAAAAATTTAATTGTTACTTTATTTTTTGGCCTATGTAACATATAAAAATTTAATCTTAATTAATTGTTAAAAGATTAACTTACATTTAAATCTGGTTACATAGAAAACAAAGTGTTAGTTGAAAAATTAATGTTACACAGTGTTTTTTTACTTCTTTAAATTTAATTTTATTTCCTAGTAAGTAGCTTTTGTTAATGAAGCGCCACTAGCTTTTTTATTCAATTTAAATAATGTAAGAATTGGTGCTGAGATAAAAATAGATGAGTAGGTGCCAGCAATAATACCGAAGAATACTAATACGCTGAAGCTACGTAAAGCTTCGCCACCAAAAATTATAATTGCTAAATTAGCAAGTAAAGTTGAAAGAACGGTGAGAGTAGTTCTTGATAAAGTTTCATTGACGCTTAGGTTAATAATTTCAGAAATATCCATTTGAATAAATTTACGCATATTTTCTCTGATTCTATCATAAATCACTACTGAATCATTTACTGAATAACCAATAATAGTTAAAATAGCGGCTATTGAACTTAAGTTAAAATCTAATTGAGTGATGCTCATAAAACCCAAAGCTAAGATCGCGTCATGCACTAAAGCTACTAAAACTCCAAGACCAAAATTCCACTCAAACCTAATCCAAATATATACCATAATTGCCAAAAATGATAAAACAAGAGCTATCATTCCAGATTTAATTAACTCTTCACCAACTTGTGGACCAACAAAATCTACCTTACGATAGTCAAATTCATAGGAGAAATTACTTTTTAAAGTTGATTTAATTAGTTCGATGTTTTTCATCAAATTTTCTTCGCTATTACTGCCAACTCTAATCGACAAGTCCCTATCACTACCAAAATTTTGTAGTACTACTTCGCCAATATTTAGCTGGCTGAGTACTTCACGCATGCGAGCAAGATCTGGATCAACATCAGTTCTGGCTTCAATACTAATGCCGCCAATAAAATCAATACCAAAATTAAATTTGTATTTACAGACAGCTATTACACTAAGTACTGTCAAGATTACAGATAATGTGTAGCTAAATTTTTTAAATGACATGAAGTCAAATTTAGTATTATCAGGGATAAATCTCAGAGGATATAATCGCATATCATAAATTTTTGAAGTATTAAGGAAATACTTATACTATAAGGAAAAATTCAAATCCACATATATAATAATTTTGAGTAAACTAATTTACCAAAAAGTAGATTATAAATATTTATAATTCCTTAGCAGAAAGCCAAGTATAAGAAGAGGGATCAGCAAAAAGCTTTCTTAAAAACTGATTATTTAAAGCATGACTAGTTTTATAACCATCAAAAGCACCAATTATTTGGCCAGTAGCCATATTTAGATCGCCAACTAAATCTAAAAGTTTATGCCTGACAAATTCATCTTTATATCTAAGTGATTCATTCAAGACAATATCTTCATCAATAGCTATAGCATTATCTATGGAAGCGCCTTTACCATAACCTTTATTTTTTAAATATTCTAAATCCTGGACAAAGCCGAAAGTTCTAGCATCAGCTATCTGATCTTTAAAAATATCAATCTCTGTTAGCTGTAGGCTTTGCTTACCTATCGCTTTACTAGCAAAATCAATAGTTAAATCTAT
>JAKONF010000004.1 GCA_022702085.1 Rickettsiaceae bacterium
ATCTCTGCGTGATAAGAAGACAACAAAAATTTTTGGTAATCTTCAATTTTTGTTGTTCTAGCTTTTTCTAGTGCTTTTTTTCTCCTCTCTAAAGCATCTTCAACAGAACTTTCTATTTCTTCTGAACCATATTTCATTTTTCTACCCCTGGATATATTGATCTACCAAACGCAGCATCGACTTAATGCTTACTACGCTACGTAATCTATATTATAGTCAAATTTGAGCTAAAAAAAGAGGAATTTAAGAGTTTGTAAAATGCCCTTTATTTTCAAACAAAAGGCATCAAGTAGTTTAGATATAGCTTAGAATTTTAAGAGAACGTAATATTATTTTCTTCAGAATTTTCATCAGCTGAAGATTGATCATCAGTTTTGTCTGTAAAATTTCTTAGTCCAGCAACTGCCTCTATTTCAGAGCGAGCAATGGAAACTAAAATTTGAGCATTAATCTCAGCATGTAGTAATATTTCAACTGGATAAACACCTAAAGATTTAATAGGAGAACTAAGCAAAACATTGCCATATTCAACTTTGTAACCAAACTTATCATTGAGTTCTTTACTGATATCTTTATTAGTTACAGAACCAAATAATTTGCCATCACTTGAAGCTTGTTTGACAAAAGTGATTTCTGTTCCATTGATCGAACCATTGAAGCTTTCAGCTTCTTTGCGCATTTGTAAATCTTTTTCTTCATATTCTTGACGTTTGCTTTCGATCAATTTCATGTTTTCTTCAGTAGCTCTTACTGCAATCTTTTGTGGAATAAGGTAATTACGTCCAAAACCAGTTTTCACATCGACTACTTCGCCAACTTTACCAAGTTTTCTTACAGATTTTACTAAAATAACTAACATTATAGGTTCCTGATAATTTTATTTAATTTGGCTAATAAATGGTAATAACGCTAAATGTCTTGCTCTTTTAATGGCTTTCTTTAACATTCTTTGCATTTTAGGACAGACATTAGTTATTCTTCCTGGTAATACTCTAAAACCATCTGACATAAATTTTTTACACAAATTAGGATCTTTATAGTCTATTTTAGGGGAATTTGGCATAGAAAGAGGACAACCTTTGCGTCTTCTAAAAAAAACTCTTTTATTATTTCTATCTGCCATTTTTTGTACTGGTTTGGCATTTGGATCTGTGATTGCTCTTTCCATCTTGATATTCCTATAAAATTTTATAACCTAATTCGCGTTTTTGTTAACTGTTACGTTGACTACTTCTTCATTGTCATTATTTTTATTTCTTAATATGGCGGAAGGTTCCTTTTCTATTGCGTCGACCTTTAAAACAAGAGACCTTATGATATTTTCGTTAAGCTTTGCGCGGCGATGTATCTCTTGCAGAAATTTACTGGTATTTTTTGCATTCTTGCCTTCAACAGCTAGTAATGTATAATGCCCTTTCTTATTGTTATCTATTTCATATGCTAGAGTTCGGAGACCCCAATATTCATTCTTGACAATAATAACTTCGTATTCAGTTGCAATTTTGGTGAAGTCTTCAACGAACTTGTCAACATCTGTTGTAGATGCATCTTGTCTCATTATATAAACTAATTCATAAAAGGCCATGCTCAAAAACTCCTAAACCTAAGTCTTAACTTTAAAAATAAAAAGTAAGTTATAACAATTTAAGATATCTTATTCAAGTATTATCTTTACGTTTATAAAAAATTTAGTTTAGTAACTATATTTTACTTGGCTGTAAATTTAAGATTCGCTAGAATGCTAAAAAATATTTTAATTAGTAAATTTCCGTGTTAGAAAAATTACCTCCGAAAGTTTTAGTAATAGAAACCGATGAAGTTTTAAATGCTTCTGTATGCAATACTATAGAAAGATATTGGTTTGATGTGATGAGAGCATTAAGCGTAGATAGCGCCATTAGGATGGCTAATGTTAATTCGCCTAATGTAGTGATTATTAGTTCTAGAATTAAAGATGTTTCTGCTTTGAGTATTGGCGTTAAAATTCGTAAAATGGATAATCTTTCGGGCGTGCCAATTATTTTTCTTGTGGATGAAGGCGAAACTTTGGTTAATTACAATCAAATCGACAATGGCCTTATTGAATTAGTTTATAGACCTTTTACTCCAAATGAACTTATAGTAACAGTTAAAAATCTACTGCGCAGGTCCAAACCAGTTTTTGAAGATAAGGTTATAAAATATAAGGACATCAGTATGGATTTATCTACTTATAAAGTATATAAGGGAGCCGTAGCTATTCACCTCGGTCCTACTGAATTTAAAATTTTACAGTTTTTCATCAAATCACCAGATAACATACATTCAAGACAGCAAATTATAGATTATGTGTGGGGAACTGACAAAGTGATCGAACCTCGTACTGTTGATGTTCATATAAATCGTCTGCGAGACTTAATGAAAAAAGTTAGTAAAAATGATGTACCATTTATCAATACAGTTAGAGGTAAAGGCTATTGTTTAGATTTATCTGATGATGAATATAACTATTCCGTCAGATGAAAGATTTGAATGATTTAGAGACGAGGATATTAATTTTTTGATAACTTCAATTTTAGAATCCAAAGATAAAGTCTTAAAAAGATTGTTGGTAGAACACGTTAAACCTCACGTAAAACAAATTTCTGTCGCTGTTTTTTTTATGATAATAGTTGCAGCTTGTTCTGCATCTATTGTAGGTTTAGTAAAACCAGCAATCGATGAAATTTTTCTTACTCATGATCGTGATATGCTAATGATTTTACCTCTAATCATGATTGGTATACATAGCCTCAAAGGAGTAGCTGAATATTTTCAAAATTATCTGATCAAATCTATTGGTCAAAAAATATTGACCAAGCTACAGATGCAAATGTATAGTCATTTGCTTCATGCAGATCTTGCGTTAATACAATCTCAATCTTCTGGCAGATTGATTTCACGCTTTACTAATGATATTTCATTAATGAGGGGAGCCGTATCTAACTTACTAGTAGGCTGCGCTAAACATTTTCTCTCAGTAATATTTTTGATCTCAATAATGTTTAAGTTAGAACCGATATTATCGTTAATAGTATTTGTTTTTTTCCCTATAGCTATATTTCCTGTACAAAAACTTGGCCGTAAAATGCGTTCTATAGCTGATAAAGCGCAGGAAGAACTTGGTCATTTCACCTCTAAACTTGACGAGACGTTCCAGTCAATAAGGATCGTAAAATCATTTCAAGGTGAGGAAATTGAAACCAAAAGAGCAAACATAATTGCTCTTAATATTTTAAATTTTTATAAAAAAACTGCTAGGTTTGATGCATTGATTTCACCTATTATGGAAATTTTAAGTGGTCTGGCAATTAGCTTTATAATTTGGTATGGTGGAGTTTTAGTAATTGAGGGCAAGACCACGCCTGGTGCTTTATTTGCTTTCATCACTGCCTTTGTTTCAGCTTACAGGCCTTTCAAGAGTTTAGTATCATTAAATGTGAATCTACAAGAAGGATTAGCTGCAGCTAGCCGCGTGTTTTCAATATTGGATACCACGCCAACAGTGAAAAATAGTATCAATGCAGAGAACATAATAGTAGACAAACCTGAAATATGTTTTACTAACATAAAATTGAAATTTGGCCAAAAAGTTGCTCTGAAATCAATCAATTTAAAACTTTTAAGTGGAGCATCTACTGCTCTTGTTGGCCGATCTGGCAGTGGCAAAACATCACTTGGTAATTTACTAGTCCGTTTTTATGATCCCTCAGATGGTACATTATCAATCAATGGCCATGAAATTAAAAATATCTCATTACAATCTTTGCGTTCTCAAATAGCCTTAGTTAGTCAAGATACTATTTTATTTGATGCTACTGTTATTCAAAACATTGCTTATGGTAATGATAATTATAGTGAAGAACAAATAATTGAAGCAGCAAAAGCCGCTGATGCTCATGAATTTATTCTTAATTTGCCGCGTGGATATAATACTGTTTTGGGTAGCCAAGGATTTACTCTCTCAGGCGGACAGAGGCAACGCTTGTCTATTGCTAGGGCTTTTCTTAAAAATGCTCCTATTTTGATTTTAGATGAAGCAACCAGTAGTCTAGATCCCAATTCGGAATTAGCTATCTTGAATGCCCTCAAAAAGCTACGACAAGGTAAAACAACTTTGATTATAACTCATCGTTTATCAAGCATCATCGATGCTGACCAAATAGTAGTACTAAAATCTGGTGAGATAGTTGAGCAAGGTACTCACGAACAATTACTACAAAACAAAAATGAGTATTTTAAACTCTATAATCGTGAAATCAAAGACCAAATATAGTTAATTTATCTTTGCTGGGCGTTAATTAGCAAGAATTTTATTTGATGATATGATAATAATCAACTTGACTAAATCATAGTTATTGCTAATTTATAAATCTAATTGTTATCAATCATGGAATTAAATAATGTTCATTTCTAACGCCTATGCAGAAACTGTTACCACAGATACTATAGAAGTACAAGATTCAGAAAGCCTGCCAAAAGCTCCAGCAGATATCACTAGCGGTTGGACTAGCATGATTCCAATGGTCTTAATTTTTGTCGTATTTTACTTTTTACTTATTCGTCCACAAGAGAAAAAAAGAAAAGCTCAAGAGCAACTAGTTGGTGGAGTCAAAAAAGGTGAAGATATTATAACTTCTAGTGGTATATATGGCCGGGTGATCAAGCTTGATGATAGCAACAATACAGCAGAAATTGAAATCGCTCCCAACGTGCAGATTAAGATAATGAAAACTGCAATTTCAGATATTATTAGCCGAAAAAAAGAAGACATTAAACAAGGTAAAAATTAGTGCTTAAATTTCCATTATGGAAAATATTAACTTCAGTGTTGGTCACTTGCGTTGCCATTATCTTTGCTTTGCCCAATTTGACTAAAACTAATCATAATTGGCTTCCCTCAAACACAGTTAACCTAGGGCTCGATCTCAGAGGTGGTTCGCACCTACTCTTAGATATTGATTTTAAATCATATATAGATGATCTGATGGAAGCTAATGCAGATACTTTACGTAAATCTTTCAGAGAAGAAAAAATTGGTTACAAAAACTTATCACCTCGCAATGCAAATATCAATTTTGAAGTAAGAAATGAAAATGATGCAAAAAATATTCATAAAATTATTGGTAAAATAGATTCTAATCTCTCTTTTAAACAGGAAAATAACTTTTTCAAGCTCTTTTATGATGAAGATGCTACAAGTAGGTTAATGCAAAAAGTTATTGATCAATCAATTGAGATCATTCGTTTAAGAATTGACAGTACAGGCACAAAAGAACCAATTATTCAAAGGCAAGGCGCTAATCATATTTTATTACAAGTACCTGGTGAAGAGAATCCACAAAATCTAAAACATGTTTTGGGTAAAACTGCTAAACTCACTTTTCACTTAGTTGATGAAAACGCTGATCTAGCTCAAGCTTTAAAGGGTCATTTACCAACTGGCAGTGCGCTATATAGCGGTGATAATGAAGGTAAATATCTAGCCGTTGTCAAAAAGAAAGTTCTTTTAAGCGGCGATCAATTGAATAATGCCCAAGCTGGTTTTGGCCAGAATATGCAACCTATTGTATCTTTCTCATTTAATAATTTGGGTAGTAAAATTTTTGCCGAAATTACTAAAGAAAATCCAGGTAAACGCCTAGCCATTATACTAGACAACAAATTACTCAGCGCACCAGTAATTAATGAACCAATCATTGGTGGTAGTGGTCAGATTTCTGGTAATTTTACTGTTGAATCTGCTAATGATTTAGCTTTGTTATTGCGTGCTGGAGCATTACCTGCACCACTCAAAATAATTGAGGAACGTTCTATTGGCCCCAATTTAGGCTCTGACTCCATCGTAGCTGGCAAGAAAGCTGGCATTATAGGATTTATCACTGTTTGCGTATTTATGGTACTGGCTTATGGAGTGCTTGGTATATTTGCAAACATCGCCTTGACTCTTGCTATGCTATATATTTTAGCACTACTTTCAATGTTTCAAGCTACTCTAACCCTACCTGGTATTGCTGGCATCATACTTACCATTGGTATGGCCGTTGATGCGAATGTTTTAATTTACGAAAGAATAAGAGAAGAAATCAATAAGGGAGCTTCTAATCTATACGCAGTGCGCCAAGGCTTTGAATCAGCTTTTGCCACTATTGCCGATTCTAACATAACTACCCTGGTAGTTGGCATATTACTGTATATTTTTGGTGTTGGAGCGATCAAGGGATTTGCTGTGACTCTAAGCATTGGTATTATCTCATCAATGTTTGCAGCTATTATTATAACCAAACTATTAATTGATCTTTGGTTAATATATTTTAAGCCCAGAAAGATAATGACTGTATAAAATAACAGACTGATTCAATGGATATTACTCCTGCACTTTCTACAGGTACCAATTTCATCAAAGGTTATGGATCAAGTGGCATTAGGATCAATAATTTATTAATCAAGCATGACCTGATTTTATCAGCTAATATTTTAGAGTTATGGAGCAACTCAGCTGGCCTTTTTGCTTATGATAGCTATATAAAATTTTTTGATATTTTAAGAAATTCAATAATTGGTTCAGATAGTCACATAGTGGTTATCATTGGTACTGGTGATATTAATCAAACTCCAGATGCCGTATTCTTTGAATTTTTCGCTAAGCTACGCATTGTGCCTGAAATAATGACTACTCCGGCTGCTGCTCGTACGTTTAATGTATTGGTATCTGAAGGTAGAGCTGTTTATGCTTTACTCAAAATTACATAGTCGATTCAGCAACAAATTTTTCACTTGCTCCTAATAATTCCGTTAAAGACTCCGGAATGAATTTTTGATAGGTTATTATACCCTCGCCGGTAATATCTTGGAAACTAATATTATATTCATCCTCAACCATAATTATTATTTTAGATGATTTGGGAACATTGATATATGATAATTCTATATTACAATTAACCTGTAAAAAATAATTTGTATTTTGAGGAATTTTCAGTTCTTCTACTTTGAGGCATTTTTTTAGATATTTACTATCAGTAATGATTGTTGTCTTCATACTATTTGATTAAATTTAGTATCTTTTATATAAAAATTATATATTTTTTCAATAAGATTATCTTTTATCGATGCTAATAAATCCTCTTTCTATTTCACCTGTATAGAGCTGCCTCGGACGGCTTAGCTTTTGATCATTATCTTCATGCATTTCTTTCCACTGCGCAATCCAGCCTACTGCTCTTGCTACAACGAATAATACCGTAAACATTTGCGGTGGTATATTCATAGCTTGATAAATTATACCAGAATAAAAATCAACGTTAGGATATAGTTTTCTATCAATAAAATACTGATCGCTCAGAGCTATTCTCTCCAATTCCATAGCTATTTGCAGTGATGGATCATTCTTCCTACCAAGAGTAGATAGTACCTGCTGGCAAGTATTACGCAGAATCGTGGCTCGAGGATCGTGATTTTTATAAACTCTATGGCCAAAACCCATCAATCTGAAATGATCGTTTTTATCTTTAGCACGGTTTATAAATAGTGGAATACGATCGGGACTTTTAATCTCATCTAGCATTTTTATCACAGCTTCATTAGCACCACCATGAGCAGGTCCCCACAAAGAAGCAATGCCAGCGCTAATGCAAGCAAATGGGTCTGCTCCCGATGAGCCAACCAAACGAACTGTTGAGGTTGAAGCATTTTGTTCATGATCTGCATGTAAGATTAATATTTCTTCTAAAGCTTTACTTAAAATTGGATTAACCTTATATTCTTCACAAGGCGTAGAAAACATCATATGCAAAAAATTTTCAGCAAATGACAGATCGTTTTTAGGATAGATAAAAGGTTGACCGATTGAATACTTGTAAGCCATCGCCGCAATAGTTGGCATTTTAGCAATTACGCGAATCGCTGATAATTTTCTCTCTGCTGGATCTTCTATATCTGATAATTCGTGATAAAAAGCAGAAAGCACACCGACAGCTGCGAGCATAATAGCCATAGGATGGCCTGAATATCTAAAAGCATTAAATAAATTACGTAGCTGTTCATTGACTAATGAATGATGCATAACATCAGAAGTAAAGTTTGTCAGCAGTTGCTTGTTTGGTAATTCTTTGTTCAATAACAAATATGCAACTTCTAAAAAATTACAATTTTTAGCTAAATGTTCAATGTTATATCCTCGGTATCTTAAGATACCTTGATCACCATCAATATAGGTAATTGAAGACTGGCAAGAAGCCGTTGACATAAAGCCTGGATCGTAAGTAAAATAACCAGTTTCTGCATATAACTTGGTAACATCAATCACATCCGCTCCGATAGTTGCTTTTTTTATCGGCAATTTATAAATTTTTTCACCAATTTTAAGTTCAGCATGCATAGGTGCATTGTTCAAGTCTATACTCATCTCTCTATCCCCATTATCATAATTGATGCTAACTTAAAGGCTTATATGAGTCTAATAAAATTATTTATTAACAATTCTACTTTGATAATTTTGTGATATCTTTGATAGCTAAATTGATTATAATATTTGATTGATTAATGTTACGTAATTGAATTTATGACAGAACGAATAATTAAAACCAGTAATTTTAAATTGATTGCAGATGCGATGAAGAGTGCTGACAAAGATACCTTAGTAGTGTTTGATGTTGACGAAGTATTGTTTCAGCCTATTGATCAAGTACTTAAAGCTAAATTCCAAAGCTTTATAGATAATTTTGAAAAAATTGTTCATAACATGAGCCATCCTTTAAATGAAGTTGACTATAATATTTTGATTTTACTCCAAAGGCATGTGCAACCAGTAGATTCAGGATTTATCAAATTGATTTCAGATCTACAAAATAGCCATGTTAAGGTTGTTGCCCTCACCCATTGTATTTCAGGTAAGTTTGGTAATATAGATTTTGTTGAAGATTGGCGGTTAGCCGAACTTAAAAAACTTAATTACAACTTAGTTAATTCTTGGCCTGATTTAGAAGAAAAAATTCTACAAATTGATAATTACGAGATAGTTAGAAGTCTTCCTTTATTCAAAAAAGGTGTAATATTTACTAACGGTGTTCCTAAAGGTTTGGTGCTTGAAGCATTTCTAAAATATGCCAAAATTAAACCGAAGAAAGTTATTTTTGTAGATGATTTAGCAGTAAATATACAATCTGTTAGAAAAGTTTTGGCTAATTTAGATATAGATTATATTGGTA
The DNA here is from genome assembly GCA_022702085.1 of Rickettsiaceae bacterium. Lineage (GTDB taxonomy): Bacteria > Pseudomonadota > Alphaproteobacteria > Rickettsiales > Rickettsiaceae > JAKONF01. The sequence continues at coordinate 9,225 of JAKONF010000004.1, forward strand.
TAGAATACGTAGCAGCTGATGAATTAGAACTTCTGCCATTAGATGAACAACGTGCTTACAAACAACTCAAAAAATTGATTACTGATAGAGAATGGCTATCTGACGCTGAAATGAATTAGTGAATGATCAAAGATTATTTATATTACTTTGAATCGCTATAAAAATTCTTATGACTAGCTATGGCTAAATTGATTGAAATCGATATAGTAATTATATTATTGATTTGTGCTTAATAACCTAACTATAAAAGTTATAAAAAGCGATCTTTCCTGATTGAAATTTAATTAAATTTTAGGTTATTTTTTGTTCTTCAATGTATTGCTGAATCTTTAATAAATCATACCAACTAGTTTTTTTCTGCATTGGTTGTCTTAATAAATATGCTGGATGAAAAATCGCTGTAAGTGGAATTGGCTTAGTTAAATATTTGTTGGTATAGGAAAAATGTTCTTGTCTAATTTTGGTGATACCAGCATGCTTACCAAGTAAACTGGTTGCCGCTGTACTACCTACTAAAACTATCAATTTTGGTTTTACGAGTGCTATATGTTTTTCAACAAATGGCCTGCATAAATCAATCTCTTGCTGGGTGGGTGGACGATTTGCTGGTGGCCGCCAAAACACTGTATTAGTGATATAAGCGTTTGATGCTCTTGATACTCTAATAGCAGCAAGCATACTATCTAATAACTTGCCACTATCACCGCAAAATGGAACACCTGTCAAATCTTCGTTAGCACCAGGCGCTTCACCAATGAACATCAACTGAGCATGAGGATTACCATCACCGAACACAGTATTGTTGGAGAATTTCTTAATGCCGCAACCCTCATATGCTAAGATCGCCTCTTTCAGCTTTGTTAAAGAATTAGCTTGATCTGCTAGAATTCTAGTTTCAATAATATCATCTTTCATTTCATCTACCTTGAGTGTCGTTACATCCTTTATAGAAGTTTCTTTTATTGGAATTTGAGTATGTATCCTTTGCTCATCAATTATTCTCTCAGAATAAATATTCTTTTGAGAATTATTTGATGTTTCTCGGTCATTTTTTATTATATTTATGACTTTACTAGAAGAAGAGCAATAATGATCTATGCCTATTGCTTTAAGCCAATAAAGTTGATTGCTTTTTATCTGCTGATGGGGCATTTTATTATAGTATAAATTCTAAAATTCTTTTAGGTGACAGAATATAAACTTATTATTGGTGAAGATCATCACAAAATTCGTCTCGATAAAGCTTTGAGCCTACTGATTCCAGAAATATCAAGAAACACTATTGTGCAAGCTATAAAAAATAATCAAGCTAAAATCAACCAACTTATTATTGTTGATTCAAGCATGCCAGTCAAGAAGAATGATATTATACATTTATCTATAGTTCTAAGAAATGATCAATCTATTGATGAGCTAATGCCAACAGCTATAGCATTAGATATTTTGTTTGAAGATGATCATCTAATGATCATAAATAAACCGGCTGGTCTTACGGTACATCCTAATAATAACAAGCATGAAATAACCTTAGTGCATGGCCTCGTTCATCATACGCGAAATTTGTCAACTATTGGCGGTCCTGCGCGTCCTGGCATTGTCCACAGACTTGATAAAGATACCTCTGGCTTAATGGTCGTTGCCAAAACAGATATAGCTCACCAAAAAATAGCCGAGCAATTACAGAATAGAATTTTGAGCCGTAAATACAAAGCTTTAGTTTGGCATGTTCCCTCTCCTCTAACTGGCATAGTTAATGCTAATATCGGCAGACATCCAATTGACAGAACCAAAAGAATTGTACAGAAATATGGCGGCAAGCATGCAATCACCCATTACTGCACGCGTGAGATATTACAAAAAGGAGTTTTAAGCCAAATCGAATGTACTTTAGAAACTGGTAGAACCCATCAGATAAGAGTGCATTTAAGTTATATTGGCTGCTCGATATTTGGTGATCCTGTTTACGGTCATCATGAGCGCAAACTCCGTACGTTATCTAAAGAACTTCAAAATGAACTTAAGTTTTTTAAGCGTCAAGCACTACACTCATGGCAAATAAAATTATTTCATCCAATCACCAATCAATTGCTAGAATTTGAGACTACTCTGCCAACAGATATACAAGTCATCAAAACTATATTAGCATCTTGAGTAATTTGACATTTGAGTATTTTTATGAATAATATAATAAACAATCTAAGATCATTAAATGTATAAAATAATCAAAATAAGTATAATCAGTTTGTTAAGTTGCTTGTTATTGGCAAATTGTAGCAAAGAAGCAACCGATCCTAATACTTTGGTTGTAGCGACTTCTGCTGATAACCCACCTTATGAATTTATTGATAAAGGCAAATTATCAGGCTTTGATATAGATGTTATCAATGCCATAGCTGGAAAGATGCATAAAAAAATAGTTATTAAAAATCTTGATTTTCCAAGCCTATTTGCAGCTTTGGCTAGTAAAAACGTAGATATTGTTATTGCAGGTTTATCTGTTACGCCTACAAGAGCAGTAAATGTAGCTTTTTCAGATAGTTATACAACAACGACTACTGCAATGTTATTTAGAAAAAATGATTTAACTTCACTCAACCTAGAAAATAAAATAATTGGTGCGCAGTTAGGATCGACTTGGGAGCAAGTTGCTAAAGATTTGGCAGTTAAACATAATGCTAAAGTGCATAGCTTATCCAATAATTTAATATTAGTTGAAGAACTCAAATCTAAAGCCATCGATGCAGTAATTTTAGAAGAAGTACAAGTGTCAAAGTTTATAGAAAATAACCCTGGACTTGATAGTTTTATCTTACAAGATTTATCATCTGAGTTTGCCATTGCTTTACCTTTAAATAGTTCTCTGATAGAGGAAGTCAATACAGCGATTAAGGCTCTTAGTGCGGATGGAACTCTTTCAACTTTAAGAAAAAAATGGTTCCCATAATGGATTCAACTATTTTCAAAACTGCTTTGAGTAAAATGCCTACTGGCGTAACTGTAATTAGCACTAGCTACGGCGAAGAACTTTTCGGCTTTACTAGTAACTCTTTTGCTTCCGTTTCTTTACAACCTTCATTGATTTCTTTTTGCCTAGAAAAATCAGCACGTAGTATAACCGCCTTTTCTAATACTACACATTTTACTGTCAGTATTTTAGATGAATATCAGAAGGACATTTCAAAACATTTTGCAGCTCACATTGAGGACAAATTTCAAGCTTTTCCCTACCAGTTGAGTAAACATTCACAATGCCCATTTATTGAAGGTGCTCTGTGCTGGCTTGAATGTAAAAAAGTAATTCAATATGAAGGTGGTGATCATCTCATATTTATTGGAGAAGTTATAGATACTGTACTTAATAATCAAAAACAAAATCCTTTAATATATTTTGAAAAAGAATATAGGTCCATTAAATAATTACCTTGAATGATTACTAAAATTGGTCTTTGTGGTGCTACTGGCAGGATGGGTCTTGCCATAAGAGAGCGAATAAGTAATTTTCCTGAACTCCAAATCCAAAAAACCTTCCCATGTTTAGATGAAAAACACCAAAGCTTAGAGTATCTATGCACAGATTCTGAGCTAATAATTGATTTTTCTTCGCCAATATTGTTACCTCAACTACTTGAGTGTGCTTTGAAATTTAATAATAAACTGATAATTGGTACTACTGGTTTTGAGGCCAAACATTTTGAAGCAATGAAAGAAGCCAGTCAAAAAATTGCAATTTTTTACTCCGCCAACATGTCTATTAGCATAAATATAATTAGTAACATAATCTCTTATCTCACGCAAAGTTTGGATGAGAATTATGATATTGATATTATAGATATTCATCATCGCTTTAAGAAAGATCTGCCTTCAGGAACTGCTCTTATGCTCAAAGAAGCAGCTGATAGTGCTCCTAGTTATACAAGCGAATTTAAATTAAATGATAGCTCAATCATCGATCAAACTTCTAGGACTGAAGGTACAATAAATATATCAAGTATTCGCAGTGGTCATATTGTAGGTACTCATGAAATACTCTTTACAAATGATACTGAGATTGTAAGCATCAAACATCAAGCACTAAATAGAAATCTATTTGCAGATGGTGCTTTAAAGGCTGCTATGTGGATGAGAGATCAAACTAAGCCAGGCTTATATTCTGTGAAAGACCTACTTAATCATCGATCTCGGCTCCAATAATGTATTTCTTAGCTATGCAATCTGCCTAATAAACTCACTTAGTAGGTTTATTATCATGTATGATAGTAGTAGTAGTTCCAACATGACGGTTTACATTGTCCATATGATCATTAATAGCAGGACGCGGATCTACTATAGTACGTACAGCTTGACCTTCTACGTTCATGTTCTTTGATTCAGAAACAGGTGTTGTATTTTTATTTACATTACTAGAACATGAAGCCAAAGCTAATAAAGCAGTTAACATCAAAAAATTATTTTTAATCATTATATGTTCCTAAAATTAAAAGTTAAAGATTGTGCGCTGTAATAAGCTACCTCTAAATATATTATATTTGTTTATTAACAACTTTAAAAGACAATTTTTTTATTAGAATTAACTAACGAAAATTATAAGAAAATACTTGCTTTTAAATGGTTTTTTCTTTAACCTATGGCCCGATTGGGGATTTAATTTTATAATTTAAATCAAGCCCGCGTGATGGAATGGTAGACATAACGGACTTAAAATCCGTGGGACGTAAGTCCTTGCCGGTTCAAGTCCGGCCGCGGGTACCACTCAAGTACCATTCAAAAAAACAGCAACTTGACTTGCTACCCAAATACAACATCTCCCTTGTAATTTAAAATTTATAAAAATATCATTATGTTTATACAAACAGAAATCACTCCTAATCCTAACTCTATTAAGTTTTTTCCTGAAAGCGAAGTTGCATCAGGTGATACTGTCCATTTCAGTAATGCAGGTGAAGCCCTTGGCAAAAGTACCCTCGCTGTGAAGCTTTTCGCAATTCATAACGTACAAGCAGTTTATTTTGGTGGAGATTTTATCACTATCACCAAATCAAATGAGAGTGATTGGCATGCCTTGCGCCCTGAAATATTAATGGTCATTATGGATCATTTTACTATGGGTCTAAAAGCTATTGATGATTCATCCGAAGATCAGCCTGCAATAAATAAGCCAGAAATAGATATAAATAACTTAAGTGATATTGAAAGACAAATCTACGAAATTATTGAAACTAAAGTTCGTCCCTCTGTTGCTATGGACGGTGGTGATATCACTTATCGTGGCTTCGAAAATGGCATAGTTAAGCTCGAATTACGTGGCTCTTGTTCAGGCTGCCCAAGTTCCTCCATAACTT
>JAKONF010000028.1 GCA_022702085.1 Rickettsiaceae bacterium
GTAGGGCAAACATTAAAAGTTCGTAGGGCAAACATTAAAAGTTCGTAGGGCAAACATTAAAAGTTCGTAGGGCAAACATTAAAAGTTCGTAGGGCAGATGCTAATTATGAATTTATATGAAACAAAAAGTGTCAAATCATATCATGTCTTGAATATTAATTTAGTTCTAATAAGCATTAGTATGTATATTAAATAACCGGCTGATATTATTTTTCTATTTATTTTTTAATTTAAAAGTGGTTTAAATATTAAAAAGCAAGAATACAATTTTTAATGTTTAGGAATTAATATTAGTTATAGCCATGGCAAAAACATTGAATTTGGTGAAGCATAGTGCTGCGGTTCACATATCTAGCGTACTAACTCTAAATCAAAGGAAAATAGCTAATATTTTATTGTATAATTCTCATAAAGAAATTTTGGAGGATAAAATCCATTCCATCAAATTGGATGAAATATTGGAAGCCCTAGGGTGGTCTAACAATAGTGAAGTAACAAATCTGATAAAACTAGATTTAAAAGCATTAAATAAGTTTCAACTTGAATGGAATATTCTAAATAAAGACAAAAAAAACTCATGGGGCGTAACTACTCTACTTGCTGATGCCAGAGTAGAAAAAGGTTATCTATATTATACATATAGTAAATCATTACGCGAAATGCTCTTCAATCCCAATATTTATGCTAAGTTAAATTTAATAATTCAAAAAAATCTGAAAAATAAACATGCGTTGGTATTATGGGAGTATTTACTGGAAAGTTTATGTTCTTCAAAAGTAAATGAAATAACGACAGATGATATTACAATAGAAGACTTAAGAAAATTATTAGGAGTGACTAACAATAAGTCATATGATAATTATGCAATTTTCAAAGCTCAAGCCCTCTTACCAGCACTAGAAGAAATAAATAGTAAATCTGATATAGAAGTTATATTAGAAGCAAAAAGAGAAGGAAGAAAGATTAGTTATGTTCATTTCACTGTAAAACGCAAAGTACCTATCATATTATCCGTAGATGAAGCTGTAATGGATGACGTTAACGAGGATTATAAAGATCAAGAAGATAGTTCAGATATATGGATAAAAGATCATCATCAGAAACTTGGATTATCTATGTCCAAAATCATAAATGATATAAAAAATTATGGCAGGGAAAAAGTAAAAAAAGCAATGCAGCTTTGTTACAATAATTTAACTAAAGGCAAGAGAATTAATTCTTTGATTGCTTATTACTCTGCTGCATTAAAAGAAGATTGGGATCTTGCTGAAGAAGATGAAATACTACAGCAAAATACATATGATAAAGAAACTATAGAAGAGATGAACAGAATATCATCTGAAGAAAAAGGGTTAGCGTTAATTGTTAAAAAGCAGCTTTTAGAGCATTACGGTATTGGAGCATTTGGTACATGGTTTAGAGAGCTAGATTTACAAAAGTTTGATGGAAATACTTTGATAATAAGGGCACCTAGTGAGTTTATTGCTGATCGTCTAATCAATCATTATGAACAAAAAATTTTTGAAATAATCAATAAGTTGGAACCAGATATAAAGAACTTAAAAATAAAATCTTATTGATATTATACTAAAATAGTATTAACTATACAAATAGTTTATACAGTTAACACAAAACTTACAATATATGATTGAATTAGATACTTTATCCTCAGAATCTTCAAATATTTTGATAGAACAAAAAACTCTTGGAGCTATTCTATATGATTCAAATAATTTAGAAAAAGTGGATTTTTTAAGAGCCGAACATTTTAGCGTAAAACTTCACCAGGATATCTACAAAGCTTTTATAAATTTAGTAAAAACTAATATTTCAATCAGCCCAACAGTTGTTCAAAGTTTATTAAAAGATAATGAAGATTTTTTAGCAGTTCAGGGGCGAAAATATCTCATGAATCTATTAAATATTTCTTTGTTAGTTATAGATGTACGTAGCTATGGAAAAATTGTATATGATAAAGCAATAAAGAGACAGCTAATTGAAATTAGTGAAGATACCATAAAAAATGCAAAGAATTCTTCAATACTTGAAGATGCCACTTATCAAATAGAAATTACAGAAAACAAACTACATCAGTTGCTCCATAGTGGCGTATCTGAAAGAAGTTTTACTCATGCTGCTTCTTTATCTACAGAATTAATAGAAAGAATTAATAAAACCATAAAAAATCCAAGACAAGCTGTTGGCATTTCAAGTGGATTTATTGATTTAGATAATAAATTAGGAGGATTTCATAATTCTGATTTCATAATACTAGCAGGTCGTCCAAGTATGGGCAAAACTGCTTTAGCTTTGAATTTAGCTCTAAACGCAGCAAAAGAAATAGTATTAGAAAAATTGGAATTATCTGTTGGAATATTTTCTTTAGAAATGTCGTCTACTGACTTGATCAGTAGAATCATTTCTATGCATGCAAATATTGATTCTTCTTGCTTTCTTACAGGAAAAATAGATGGGGAAGAGTATAATAAAATTCGCCAGGCTATAGAAGAAATTAAAATGTTGTCGCTATATATTGACGATTCCGCAGCACTTACTATATCCGCTATTAGAAGTAAAGCAAAAATGCTAAAACGTCGCTACAATTTAGGAATTTTATTTATAGATTATTTACAGCTAATAAAATGTACGGAAAAAATGGAAAATAGAACTCTAGAAGTTAGCGAAATTTCCCGTTCTCTCAAAGCACTTGCAAAGGAATTAGATATACCTATTATCGCTTTATCGCAATTATCTAGAGCTGTAGAGCAAAGAGCAGATAAAAGACCAATGTTGTCCGATCTTAGAGAATCGGGATCAATAGAGCAAGATTCAGATATAGTAATGTTTATTTACAGAGAAGAATATTACTTAAAAGGAGCAGAACCCAAAGAAAGCAGCGTGGAGTATCAAAAATGGGCAGAAAATTTAAGTAAAGTAAACAATATTGCAGAACTAATTGTCTCAAAACATCGCAAAGGTCCAACCTGCAATGTGAAACTTCATTATAAAAGTAAATATTCTAAATTTGAAAACAGTACAAATAGGTAATTTGAATGAAAGCTAAAATTATTACTATAGCAAATCAAAAAGGGGGCTGCGGCAAGACTACTATAACTATGCAATTAGCAGGAGCTTTAGGGCAAGATAAATTCAAGGTAATGGTAGTAGATGCTGATCCTCAAGGCACTGCTACAAGATGGGCGGCAAACGCTGATGATTTGAGTCCATTTCCTGCGCATATAGCAGGATTAAGTGCGGCTGGAACAAAAGTGCATAGGGAAGTAATGAAATATATAGATCATTATGATTACATAATCATTGATTGTCCGCCGGCAGTAGATAGTTTAGTACCTCAGTCTGCATTGATGATATCAGATTTAGTTCTGGTACCAATTGTACCAAGTCCAGCTGATTTATGGGCCGCAGTTGGTATTCAAAATTTGATAGAGAGAATAAAAGATATTAATACTAACTTACAAGCAAGAATTATAGCTAATATGAGTCAAGCGAATATCAGTTTAACTCAAGAAGTTTTGCAGATTTTAAATGATTTTGGTATAGAAATGATGGAAACGCAATTAGTATTGAGAACTGCTTACAGACAATCTGCGGTTTTGGGAAAATCAGTATATGAAATAAAAGGAGCTGAAAAAGCTGTCATAGAAATAACACAATTAAAAGAAGAAATACTAAATATACTAACTGTATAAATAGTAATAACTATATTAACTGTTTATAATCTCTAGAATTAGAAATATTATTTTATGAAAGAAAATTTAGCAAGATCATTGAAAAACAGTTTAAGTGAACAAAGGAGAGCTGAAAAAAGCAAATACAATGATATAGAAAATAGATTTGCAAAAGCCGAAAAATTATTTGATCAAGAAACTGAAATAACAGGGCAGATTGAGATCAAAATTCATTCACAAGAGAAAGTTATAAGAGATACTTTTACAATACCTAGTAAAGAGTACAAATTAATAGGTTTTTGTAAAGAAAGATTATTAAAAAAAGGTTTTAACATTAATAAATCTGAGCTTATTAGAGCTGGACTTATTTTATTAAATAAACTATCTGACGAAGAACTACTGCAATCTTGTAAACAGATTGAAAAAGTTAAAACAGGAAGACCGAAATAAAGTCTGGAATTTTTTATAGAAGGATGAATTACATTACAATATTAACTGTTTGTATAGTTAATATTGTTTATATAACTTCAAAGCTTATATTTGTTTCATAAGATAAATCTGGTACTAAGTACCTAAAAACTATAATTAATTATAGTTTCTTCAAAACTTTAATCTGAGTTTCGCTCATACCAGTTACTTTAGCAATGAGCTTTATATCAGAATCACTTTGAATTAGCTTCTTAGCAACTCCTATCATTTCTTCACTTGGCATAAGAGCTAAATCATCATAGACAAGCGGCAAGGAAAAAATAAAGGTAGTGTAACCTTCACTACTCTCTGCTTTAATATCTCCTTTGTGCATCTCTAAAACTTTTTTGCATAAGGCAAGCCCTACACCTCTGCCTCCTGCTGGCGTTCTAGTTTTGGAGCTAACGGTAAACGAACCGAAGATGTCCTGTAGCTCATCTTTTGGTATACCTATGCCTTGATCGGTTATGCTAAAACTTGCAATGCTACCTTTCCTTATTAGCTCAAGTTTTATAGTTCCCTGCTTGCAATAGCTTAAGGCATTAGTTATTAAATTATCTAAGGTTTGTGTTAAATAATACTCATCTGCTTCTACCAATATATCATCTTCAATATTGATAACAAAAGAGTAATCTGTTTGCTTGGTGTTCTCTATATATAACTTTTTGCATATATTTAATCTATCAATAACTAAATCACTGAAATTAACTTGAATAATACTGAGTTCAGCCTCACCAGATGAAAGCCTGGCTAAATCTCTGATGTTACCATCAAAACTCTCAAGCCTAATTGCACTATTGTAAATAGTCTCAATTGCTTTTATTCTACTATGATCATCGAGAAACTGATATCCAGAAAGCAAAGCTTCAGCAGTGTTTATTACGCCAGTCATTGGCGCGTGATACTCATGAGTTACATTACGAATAAACTCATTCTTAAGTGCTAGAGCCTTTTGTAATTCTTCATCCTTGTAATTCATCGTACTAGCTAAATGCTCGGCTTTCTGTTGTGCTAGTATTCTCTCATACTCTCTTGGTCTTAAGAAAATTATAAAAGCTACTCCAAGAAGCACTAAGCCATACATCATTACATATTGTGGCGAGCCTAGGCTTACATCAAGCCCATCAGTGATGCCTGAATAGTATTTGTAGAATAAAATGCTTGCATAAAAACCAGGCACTGTCATTATTAAAGCCGTTCGCCAAGAACTAAGTAATGCTATCACAATGATGTTAACTGTGAATACTACAAATTGCAGAGGATAAAAGTTACTAATGAGTACAAAAAAGCCACTGAAAAATACCAGCATGTAAAATAAGACAAAGTTCCAAGATACCTGCACGATTATTTCATGCTTTACTCGTGGCGGCCAGATTGGGTACATAGCCATGCAAATAGATGTGCAGAGCATTATCTGATAAATAGAAAGCAGCGTCTTGCAATCTGAACTAAAAAGTTTGGCCTGAG
>JAKONF010000038.1 GCA_022702085.1 Rickettsiaceae bacterium
TTGAAAGAATTAAAGGCTGAATTTGAAAATAATGCTATGCAATTAGTATTACAAGGCTTTTTAGACATAAGCTTGCAGAAAGAAAGAGCGATTCCTAATACTGAAAAACCTAAAGTTAATGAATTTACTAGATACCAAGCAGCAAAGCCAAATAGTAAATGGATTACAAATTTTAATCATCAAATTGTACTAATAAGTTATTTTGAAAAAATACTTATTAAGTATATGGATGGTCATAATACTCAACATGAAATTGTTGAAAAATTAATTGAGGATGTAAAATCAAAAAGATTGGATATAACTATTAAGCGTGATGATAAAGCAATTAAGAATATTGAAGACATCAAAGCAGAATTAACAGAAGTAACTCAAACAACTGTTAATAAAATGATCCAATATGCAATACTAATATAAATCTTACAAACTACAAATTATCAAAATAATAGAGTAGGGCCTTTATCGTGTAATAAGAGGGGGCTCTATATCTATTTATTGATGCTCTCGATATCTCAAATCTTATAATTTTCAATATAAATTTAAAATTATTATCATTTTGCGTAATAATATTCAAAATATACTATCGAAGAACTTAGCCGAGCTCATAAAATATAGTACAAACGTAGATAGAATAGCGTTAGCCGTATCTGGGGGAGTGGACTCTGTTGCAATGCTCGTTTTGATGAGTGATTGGGCAAGAGCTAAGAACATAGAATTAGTTGTGATAACAGTTGATCATAATGTTCGTTTAGAGAGCAAAGCAGAATGTCTTTATGTTAAAGAACTAAGCAATAGGTTAGGGTATGTTTGTCATATCCTTGAGTGGAACCCTAACTGGCTCAAAAATTTTCAAGATCAAGCTCGCAATGCACGTTATAAATTAATGACAGATCTATGTACAGATCTAAAGATTGAAACATTAATTTCAGCACATCATTTTGATGATGCTATTGAGCACTTTTCTCATAAACAATACATACTCTCTACATTATTGGTACTTCGTACCAATAATGTACGATATATTAACAGCATTAGGATAGTAAAACCCTTATTCAATATAAAAAAAGAAAAATTAATAAAATATCTAAAGTCGGAAGGCGTATTATGGTTTGAAGATAGTTCTAACAAATCAGAAAAATACACCCGAAATAGGATTAGAAAATATATATCAGAGCAGGGTAAAGATTTTAAGAACAACATTATTCTACAAATGAATGCCAAAAATGTTGAAGCAAAAAAATTACAATTAGAATTAATTCGAGCAATTGGTGAATGTATTTCTATAAATAACTATGGCGTAGCTAAAATAAACTTAATTATTTTTAGAAATTTTACTGATCAAACTAAGATAAATCTAATCAATTACATACTAACAATAATTGGTGGACATACTAGAATGCCTCGTACAGAATCTACGAAATTAATCTTGGATTTACTATCTCAGGATAGAAATTTCACTAAAACTTTGCATAATTGTGCTTTGATCAGATATGAAAATGTTCTAACTATACATTATGAATTAGGCAAGATTAATCATAACAGTATTATTTCTCCCCTAACTAGTCATTGGAGTAACAGATTTAGGTATCACAAAGCTGCGTCTACTATGAATTTTCCTGAGATAAATATTACTTATTTAAGTACAAACGACTATATAGATATTAAAAGTAAAATTAATTTGCAAAATTTATACCACTCAGTTGGTAATATACATTACAAGAAAATTTTATTCACATTACCTGTAATTAAAGTACTTGAAAAATTAGTAGCGATACCCCATATTTCTTATTACGATGATAGACTTTTTGAAAAAGACTATTTTACTTTTTCACCAAAATTTATATCACGCTTCACTCATTTTTGTTAGGTTCAGTTTATGAATAATCAAAGTAAAAATATTTTAATTTGGGCATCAATCTTCGCGTTTATAATTTTTATTGTTAATGCTTTACAAGGTGATTATTCTTTAAGTTCTAGAGAAAATTTAGCTTTTTCAGAGTTTCTCACTAGAGTTGATGATAGGCAAGTGAGCAATGTTAAAATACATGGTAGAATGATAGATGGTACATTGAATGATGGTACTGCTTTTAGTACTTACTCCGCTGACTTTCCAGATTTAATTAATAAGCTTAGAGCAAATGATGTTAGAATTGAAGCTGGTCCTATAGATAATAGAATGAATTCACTGTTTAGCATTTTAATTTCATGGTTCCCTATGTTACTGCTTATAGGAGTATGGGTGTTCTTTATGAGACAAATGCAAGGTGGTGGTAAGGCTATGGGCTTTGGGAAGTCCAAAGCAAAACTACAAACTGACAAGGGTCCTAAAGTGACTTTTAAAGACGTAGCAGGTATAAATGAAGCCAAAGAGGAATTAACAGAAATTGTTGATTTTCTAAGAGACCCTAGTAAGTTTCATAAACTTGGTGGTAAAATTCCAAAAGGTTGTTTATTAGTTGGTCCTCCAGGAACTGGTAAAACTCTCCTCGCCAAAGCAATAGCTGGTGAAGCTAATGTTCCCTTTTTCAGTATATCTGGTTCTGATTTTGTCGAGATGTTCGTAGGCGTTGGCGCAAGTCGCGTGCGAGATATGTTTGAACAAGGTAAACGTAATGCACCATGTATAATATTTATCGACGAAATTGATGCGGTTGGTAGACATCGTGGTATTGGTATGGGCGGTGGTAATGACGAGCGTGAACAAACACTAAATCAAATGCTTGTAGAAATGGATGGTTTTGAAGCAAATGAGGGAGTTGTAATTATTGCAGCTACCAATCGTCCGGATGTGCTAGATCGTGCATTATTAAGACCTGGAAGATTTGACCGTCAAATTACTGTTTCCAATCCTGATATAAATGGTAGAGAACAAATACTGCAAGTGCATTTACGAAAAATTAAACATGTACAAAAAATAGATCCACGCTCTATCGCAAAAGGTACACCTGGGTTCTCTGGAGCGCATCTGGCAAATTTAGTAAATGAAGCAGCTCTTATTGCTGCTCGTAAAAATAAGAAAGAAGTTGAGCTTATTGATCTTGAAGATGCTAAAGATAAAGTAATGATGGGGCCTGAGAAAAGATCATGGGTAATGACTGATAATGAGAAAAAAATGACCGCTTATCATGAAGCGGGTCATGCTTTAGTTGGTTTATATTGCCCACATTCTGATCCTATTCACAAAGCAACAATCATACCACGCGGTATGGCACTCGGTATGGTACAAAGACTTCCGGAAGTCGATAGCTATTCAACTTCAAGAGCTCAGTATAAAAGTAGTATAGCTGTTGGGATGGGTGGAAGAGTAGCAGAAGAAATTATCTTTGGAGTGGAAATGTGACCTCCGGCGCTTCTAGTGATATAAAAGGTGCAACGCAAATGGCAACTTCTATGGTAACTATATGGGGTTTAAGTGAAGCTGTTGGACCTGTTTTTCATGGTAGTGAACATGAGGATCAATACTCAAGATCTAGTAAGCCCAACTCATCAGAAAAAACTGCTGAATTAATTGATCAGGAAATCAAAAATATAATTGAAGAAGGA
>JAKONF010000068.1 GCA_022702085.1 Rickettsiaceae bacterium
AAGTTACAGGGGCCAAAACTTGCGCCAACTTTAAGTCCTAACAAAACATGGAGTGGCTTGATTTGCGGTATAATAGGTGGTAATTTGATCTTATATTCACTGACATATATTCCAGGATATCATTTACTACTCACCGAAGCTAATCTCAGCACTGTACAAAAAATTTTATTAATATCTTGTTTCGGCGTTCTTGAACAATTAAGCGATCTTTCTATCTCATATTTTAAGCGTAGATTTAACATCAAAGATTCTGGTAAATTAATTCCAGGTCATGGAGGAGTTCTTGATCGCCTAGATGGTGTGATCCTAACCTTACCAGCTCTTTTATGGATGGTGCATTATTTATGAAATTTCTTGAGCTATTTAGATATTTGCGAATCTCGCGTAAAACTTTGTTTAATTTTACTATTTTCTCGTTATTAACTTATTTCATTTTTCATTCTATTTATGGTAACAGAGGTATGCTTGCCTATTTTAAAGTAAATCAGCGCTTAGAAAAATCTGCCAAAGAGCTAGAAATGCTACGCGCTGACCGTATTGAACTTGAACATAAAGTCAAGTCATTAAGATCAACTTCGCTTGATAGGGATTTACTCGATGAGCAAGCACGTAATATATTAGGCGTAGCAAATCCCAAAGAACAAGTATATTTGCCTGATAAACAAAATGACAAACAAAATAATTAACGATAAAATTATGAATATTACAATTTTTAAAAACGATGTGCCTAATGATTTTAAAATTGATGGTGATATTGCCATTGATACTGAAACAATGGGACTTAACCTACAGCGCGACCATTTATGCGTGCTTCAATTTAGTAATGGCGATGGTAATGCTTACCTTGTACAATTTATCAATCGAAATTACTCAGCACCTAATCTAAAAAAATTACTTTTAGAAACAAGTCGCACCAAAATATTTCACTATGCCAGATTTGATCTAGCAGCAATTAAAATATATTTAGGCATCGAACTTGAAAACATATTTTGTACTAAAATTTCTTCTAGATTAGTCCGCACCTATACAGAATATCACGGCCTCAAAGATCTTTGCAGAGAATTACTTGGTATACAAATTTCTAAGCAACAACAATCTTCTTATTGGGGAATTGAAAATTTAAGTACTGATCAACAAGAATACGCCGCTAAAGATGTGTTATATTTGCATGAGTTGAGAAACATTTTAACTACAAGATTAATCGATGCTAATAGATTAGAATTAGCTAAACAATTATTTGCTTTTTTAAAAGTTAGGGTTAATTTAGATTTAAGTGGCTGGCAAGAAATTGACATATTTAGTCATTAAATTTTTCTAGGTAAATTAAATTTAGCTTATGAATTATATTGATAATGCTTGTAGAGTTATTCTACAGGAATCAAACTCGCTAAAAAATCTCGCTGAAAATATACCTGAGGATTTTGCTAGAATTGTTGAGTATATCACCTTATTCAAAGGTAAAATAATCTTGACAGGTATCGGCAAAAGCGGATACATAGCCCGCAAAATTGCTGCTAGCTTTACTTCAACAGGAACTACGGCTTTTTATGTGCATCCTGCTGAAGCAAGTCACGGCGATTTAGGGATAATTAATACGCAAGATCTAGTTATTATGCTATCGAATTCTGGTGAGACTAAAGAATTATTTAATATAATCAATTACTGTAAACGCTTTGCTATAAAAATAGTGGCGATGACTATGCGCGCTGATTCGACTTTAGCTACCAATAGTGATTTTTTACTGCAAATTCCTGTTTACAGCGAAGCCTCTATTATAGAAGCTCCAACGACATCAGCTTTAATGATGTTATCACTTGGCGATGCACTAACTATTTGCGTTCAGGAAGCCAAAGGTTTTTCATCAGAAGATTTTAAATTAGTCCATCCAGGTGGTAAAATTGGAGCTAATTTTTTAAGAGTTAAAGAATTAATGCGTAAGAGTGATAGATTACCTTTGGCCATGACTCATACCTCTTTTAACGATATAGTAGATATAATTAATGATTTCAAATTTGGTTGCGCTCTAATTATTGACAAGCAAAATGTATTAATAGGTATTGTTACAGATGGCGATTTGAGGAGATGCATGAAAAATGAAAACTTTAATCTTAAAACGGCTGGTGAATTAATGCATACAAATCCTCATAAAGTTTCACCAAATTGTTTAGCAAGCGAAGCGATAAATATTCTCAATAGCAATTTGATAACTGTTTTGCCTGTCATTGATGAGAAAAAAATAATTGGTATAATACATATTCATGATTTATTAAAAGCGGGCGTTGGTTAATGATCATAGCCAAGCAACACAAAAAAATGATCATTTTTTATAAATTCATGTCATTAGTTGGCATTTTAGGCATTCTGGTTTGGTTTTATCATTTATTTAGTAATATAAATCCCATAGGAAGATTACAAAATTCTATCAGTAATTACGGAGAAAACATCAATCTAAAAAGAGAATATGAAATAGTCGTTGAAAATTCTCTATTTAAAGGGTTGAGTAAAGATTTAGAACCTTATGAAATTTATTCCAAATATGCTTATAAGAGCATAGATAACAAATATAGATTAGATCAAATCAATGCTAATTATAAATTAAGTAAACAAAACTTACTCATTTTTGCTAAAGAAGGTTTAATTGATGATGACAAAAAATTATTGGTACTTAAAAATAATATAGAGTTAATTCTTGATGAGTTAAGAATTTATAGTAGTGAATTAGATATAGATTTAATCAGTAAAGATACTAATAGTAAATCTGGAGTTAAATTGAAATATAAAAACTGTGTAATTGATGCGGATAGCTTTAACTCTAAAGAAAATAATCAATCCTTAAATTTCAAAGGTCATGTCAAAACTAAACTTAATTTTGCCGACTTTTAGAGTTTATTTGCTAGGCTTTTTTCTGCAAATAACAATAATACCTTCACTTTTTGCTAAAGATGCCAAAGATGATAATTATATAACAATAAATTCTGAAAGCTTAAAGATAGATCGCGAACTCGATATAGCTGTTTTTGAAGGCGAAGTCATTTTATGGTTTGAAGATACTATAGTCAAAACAGATAAAATAAATATCAAGTATAAAAATGGCGAAAAAAAATCTATTGATAATATAATTATTCCATATAAATTGAGTGCTTATAGAACTTTAACAGATGAAATAATTATAGCAGAAAGTGCTGAATATAAGCATGATGAGGCAAAATTAGTATTTTATGGTAATGTAATGCTAGAGACCCAAACCAAAATACTAAAAACACCAATGCTTGTCTATTATACTGCTTTGAGACAATCCAATAAATTTGATTTAAGTAATTCTCAATAAAAAAATGCCAGATAAACTTCGATTAATTAATATTTCTAAAAATTATAATAAGAAAATAGTTTTAAAAAATATTTCATTACATATCAGTCAAGGTGAAGCTGTTGGTCTGTTTGGACCCAATGGAGCTGGAAAAACTACCTGCTTTAATATTACTGCAGGTCTGATAAAATGTGATTCTGGTAAATTAATCTTAAATAATCAAGATATTACCAAACTGCCGATGTATCTAAGAGCTAAAATGGGACTTGGATATTTACCGCAAGAAGCATCAATTTTTAGAGGCCTCAACGTTGAAGATAATTTGAGAGCTATTTTAGAAATTTATGAAACAAATAATTCAATAATTCAGCAAAGAATTGATGAGTTATTAGCTGAATTTTCAATAACTTATTTGCGTAAAGTTAGCTCCCAAAGTCTTTCAGGTGGTGAACGCAGGCGCCTCGAGATAGCCAGGTCATTAATATCTAGACCCAAATTTATTATGCTTGACGAGCCATTGTCCGGTATTGATCCATTAGCCGTTAGCGATATTAAAGATTTAGTAGCTCATTTAAAAGACCGCAACATTGGTGTGCTGATTACTGATCATAACGTACGCGAAACTTTGGATATCGTCGACCGTGCTTATGTTATTTATGAAGGAAAGGTGCTTATGGAAGGCGTACCTGCTGAGATCATTAGAAACCGCGAGGTACGCCAAGTATATTTGGGAAAATCTTTTTAGTCTATAGGAATGTAGCTGATGCAACCATTGAGATCCACATCTCCTAGTTTAGCTTCATTAAACATATCTTGATCAATAATATACCATGATAGTTTTTCAGTTAAATCAAAATGTTCCTTCTTTTGATAATCAGCTGGAGATTCCATTTGTGTTGGTACAACCATATGATAGAAATCAACTTTTTGACCGTTAATTTCTATTTCTTGAATGTTTTCCACTTTATTATCTGAAGCTAACACTATATCAGAGACCATCATATGAATTGGTTGATATGCTGGCTTAAAATAATAAATTGTATTGCCTGTTCCTAAATTGCCATGATAATCAACGCTAACTTTAAAATTTTTACTTTCACTACCATCATTAAAAATTATTTTAAGATTAGTATCTTGATGGAAATTAAATTGCTTGTCTTCATTTTGTTTCATAAATTTAAAAACCTATAATGTTTGTGTTGTTACTTTAATATAATAATTAATTTTTGTCAACAACTTTACTAATTTAAATTAAGTTTTTAAATCTATTGTACGCTATTATGATGGTTTTCGTGAGTTAATTTTGGAATTCGTTAAATAAAAATTGATTATCTTGCTTAAGTTCTCTTTTTCCTTTCTTAAAAAATTCTCGTATTATGTTATAATTGTTATTAGTCAATTAGTAGTGCTTATGTCGCAAAAGAAATATGATCTAAAGTTGTTACTGAGTCTATTATTCCTAGTAATTAGTATGATATTTTTGAGTTTTGCTGCTGCGCCATTATATAATATTTTTTGTAAAGCTACAGGTTTTGGTGGTATTACTAAGCAAAGCGAAAACACCTTTTCTACTGTTAAAGGTACCCGAAAAATCAAAATTGAATTTGACGCTAACGTTGATCTAGCTTTGCCATGGAAATTTTTACCAAAACAAAGGAAAACTGAGATAACTATTGGCTACAATGTGATAGCTTTTTATGAAGCACAAAATTTAAGTAATGATGATATTATAGGCACTTCAGTATATAATGTATCACCTAATAAAGCTGGTAAATATTTTGTTAAAGTTCACTGTTTCTGTTTTGAGGAACAATTACTAAGAGCTCATGAGAAAATGCTGATGCCGGTATCTTTTTACATCGATCCTGAATTTGAAAAAGATCCTGAGATGGCTGAAGTAGAAACTATTACTCTTTCTTACAGTTTTTTTAAAGTTAAAGATTATTTACCAAACAGAATGCAAAATTCAGGAAAACAATAGACATTTCCAGCAAAAAAATGCATTATTTTATTATAATATTATAGATTTTT
>JAKONF010000105.1 GCA_022702085.1 Rickettsiaceae bacterium
TACTTGAATCTCTCCTCAAGCATGGAGCATCAACAGAAGATTGTAAGTCTAAAAATCCAGAAATTAAAAAATTGTTAGAAGAGTATTCTCCTGTAAACTCAACCAATATTTGCAGTGTATATAGTGTATATAATGTGGTAAAAAATGAAGAATCTACAAGTTCAGATGAGGAATCAATTATAGGTTCTGATAATTTATTCTCGGATGTTTTACCGCCAGAAGTAAGGCATTTACCTATTGATTTTGAAATTCAAGATTCAGGCACCTATGTAATAGGTAATAAATCTGAATATGAAACTGCTATGACTTAAATCAACTATATTAATTAAGTGGAGCGAGTTTTACAGCTCTACTTTACATCTCGCCAATTATCGCCAATTTTTGTCTCGACAATTATTGGCACGCTTAGTTTAATGGCTTTCTCCATAATATTTTTGATTAGAGGGGTAATTGTAGTAAGTTCATCTTCTGGTACTTCAAATAACAATTCATCATGAATCTGCAGAATTAGCTTGGTACTAAAATTATTTTTAGTTAAATATTCACTGATGTTGATCATAGCAATCTTGATTATGTCAGCATTGGTACCTTGAATAGGAGCATTAATAGCAGCGCGCTCTGCTATCTGCCGAAGCAGATGATTTTTATCGTTAATGGTCGGAACATAACATTTACGGCCTAAAAGATCAACTACATAACCATGTTGTCGGGCATAATCTATCGTAGCGTCCATATATTCTTTAATGCCAGGAAATTCTTCCATATATTTTTGAATATATTTCTTGCCTTCACTAGCATTAATTGCTAACTGCCTAGCTAAGCCAAAACCACTAATACCATAAATGATACCAAAATTAATCGCTTTGGCTTTACGTCGATGTTCAGAATTTAGTTCTTCTTTGCTGACCTTGAAAATACGCATTGCAGTTTGCGAATGGATGTCTTCATTGTTGATAAAAGCTTGAGTCAGAACCGGAATGTCAGCCATATGAGCTAAAATGCGCAACTCAATTTGTGAATAATCAGCTGATAATAATTTATAGCCGGCCTTAGCTATAAAAGCTGCTCTAATTTTATTGCCTTCGTCACTGCGAATAGGAATATTTTGTAAGTTAGGTTCAACTGAGCTTAGTCTTCCTGTAGTGGTTGAAGTTTGTAAAAACGTAGTATGAACGCGGCCAGAATGAGTGTTTATATGAGTTTGCAACGCATCAGTATAGGTATTTTTTAGTTTAGTAAATTGACGCCAATTTAAAATCAAATCAGCAATTAAGTAACCATGCTCGCTTAAACTCTCAAGGACATCTACGCCTGTGGAATATGATTTTGATTTTGCAAGTATTTTTGGCGGAGGGAGTTGCATTTTATCAAATAAAATTTCCCCTAACTGCTTGGGTGAGCCAATGTTAAAATTAGTTCCACTTTCAGCAAAAATTTTTTCTTCTAAAACTGATATCTCATGAGTAAATTCGACTGATAATTTTTGTAGGTACTGCGCATCAATTTTGACGCCATAATCTTCCATGGTTTGTAAAACAAAGAGCAACGGCAAATCAATATCGGTATAAAGCTTAAATATTTGCTGATCAATTGCTATTTGCTTAAATTGCCGAAATTGTTGCTGAAAATCACTTACAGCTAAAATATGATGCTCATCTTTAGGTGCTGCTAAATCGATTTGAGGTTTACCAGCAGAAATTAGATATTGCAACAATTTCAGATCATCACAAGCTGATACTTGAGTTTTGGAATTAACTGAATTTTGGCTGAGCTCTTGTTCATTCAAAAAATTGAGCAATACTTTTAGATCGTAAATTATTTTTTTTACAGAATTATCTGCAAATATCTTTTTTAACGGCTCGATAAACCAATAATTATCTTGGACTTTGTGATCAGAGAAAAGCTCATTAGCCTTTCCAGTTTCAGCGTGTACATATTCAAACTTTATAAGATAATTGATCTTACTTACTCCCACGTGAATAGCACCTTGATTTTTTACTACATTTAAATACAAAGATATTGTGCCGTCACGCCTAGCTTGTTCTAAAATGCCATTTAATTGCTTCACTTCAACAATCTCTACCTTAGCGTTCTCAGAAGATATAAATTGATCCTCTGAAGTAATAGTTTGTTCCTTAAAAGCAATATTAAATAATTTTTCAACCCTTTTATTTAATGATTTAAAATCATATTCATTCAAAAAACTAGCTATCTTTTCTAGCTTAGGTGGTTGCCAGACATATTGGTTAATGTCAAATTCAATATCGACTGCTTTGTCTAGACCAACTAGCTGCCATGAGAGATTTGCTTGCTCTATATTTTGACGTAATATCTCCCTTTGACGATCATTTTTAATTTGCTCAAAATTATTTATTAGATTTTCAACTGTACCAAACTGTTTGATCAGTTCAGCAGCAGTTTTAGGACCAAAACCAGGTACGCCAGGAATATTATCAGATTTATCGCCCATTAAAGCCATAACTTCGCGGACGCTTTCTGGGCCGACGCCAAATTTCTCTATAACATCATTGGCAGTTATATATTTGTTCTTTAATGGATCATACATCTGAATATGTCCATTAATGAGTTGCATTAAATCTTTATCAGCTGAGATAATGATAGCATTATTATTAGACTTAGCAGCTTTAACTGCTAGGGTAGCAATTAAATCATCAGCTTCAAAACCTTTTTTTTCCAATATAGTAAAATTGAGGCTAGTTGCTGCTTGACGTACTAGAGGAAACTGATCAATTAAATCTTGCGAAAGAGCAGGGCGATTAGCTTTATAATTAGCATCTAATTCATGCCTAAAATTTTTACCACCAGCATCAAAAACAATTACTGCATGTTTAGGTTTAAAATCACTCAATATTTTTAAGAGCATTGAAGTAAAACCATAAACTGCTCCAACTGCTTGGCCATTGGAAGAGGTTAGTGCAGGTTGTACATGAAAAGCCCTAAAGATGAAACCATAACCATCTACAATGATAAAACTGCTATTCTGCTTCATTTGATTCCATTTTTTGTAATGATATGATTTAGGCTTTTATTAGCTTGCTCTAGTTCTTGCTGAGTATTGATACCAACTACTGCTTTTGTGTTTTCACTTAAAAAATACGAAACTTTCTCTCCTCGTTCTTTGCAAATTCTAACGATATCTGTAAGATAAGCTTCAGAGGCTCTGCTATCAGTTTTATCTTTATGCAGACAATAAGGTAAATAAGTTGCCAATATTCCAGGGGCAAAAACCATAACACCAGAATTACATAGATTGATTTTCTTTTCTTCTACTGAAGCATCTTTATATTCAACAATTTTTTCTAAGTCACCTTGATAATCTTTAATTATTCTACCATATTGCGCTGGATTGTCACAGGTAAAACATAAAGTAACTACTGAAGATTGAGTAGATTTTAAATGATCAATTAAGTTTAGTATGATCTGGGATCCAATAAAAGGATTATCACCATATAATACTAAATTGATTTTGTCTTCAGTCAGTAATTTACAAGCTACGCTCGTAGCATGGGCCGTACCTAGCGGCTGCTCTTGTAATGCAAGTTTGCAATCTATTTTTATATCATGCAAATAAGGTAAAAGCTCCCTTGAATGCACCAAAACTATATCTTGAGTAACTTGTTGTGCATTAGATAAAACATGTTCAAGCATAGATTTACCGCCTACCTGGTGCATTACTTTCGGCAAATTGCTATTCATCCTAG
>JAKONF010000166.1 GCA_022702085.1 Rickettsiaceae bacterium
TGTATGTTAAAATCAATTAAAGAAAATCCTTATCCTGAAGCTACATCGCAAATAGAATCACTGTTGAATGATAATGGCGAACCAACACCATATTTGAGCGGTGAGATATCTATACTGGATGAATAAAATAATTTATTATGATTAATCTGCCAGCTATTCAAGGTACTTATAAAACAAACTATAATCTAAGCCATCTCACTTGGTTCAAGGTAGGAGGCAAAGCTGATATTTTCTTTAAACCGGCTAATACTCAAGATTTAGCTCATTTCCTAAGGCAAAATCAAAATAATTTACCTATTACTATCATTGGAGCTGGTTCTAATATGATTATCCGTGATGGCGGCGTCGCAGGAGTGGTAATTAAATTAGGTCAAGCTTTTACCCAAATTGAATTCATTACGCCCAAAATACTAGTAATAGGAGCTGGTTGCCTTAATATTAATTTAGCTCGTTTTTGCAAAGCAAATAATGTATCAGGTTTGGAATTCTTAAGTGGTATACCTGGCAGTATTGGTGGCGGCGTTGTGATGAATGCTGGAGCTTACTGCAGAGAGTTTAAAGATATCATCATATGGGTTGAAGCACTTGATGCTGAAGGTAATTTACAACATATCAAAGCTGAAGAAATAAAATTTAAGTATCGCGGTAATGATTTGCCAAAAGATCTAATTATCACTAAAGTAGCAGTCAAAATAGATTTTGGCCAACCGCAGGATATTGCTGGTAAAATGCAAGAAATATCTCTAAAACGTAATATTTCTCAACCGGTTAAAACAGCAACTGGTGGCAGTACTTTTGCTAATCCTATTTCTGGACCTAAAGCTTGGGAGTTGATTGACCAAGCTGGTATGCGGGGAGCAAGAATAGAAGATGCACAAATTTCAGAACTACACTGTAATTTTATGATAAATTTAGGCTCAGCCACTGCAAAAAATCTTGAAGAATTAGGAAATTTAGTACAAAAAAAAGTTTTCCAGCATAGCGGTTATAAGCTAGAATGGGAAATTAAAAGAATTGGTAGATATTAGCATTTAATTTAAATTACATAATATATATGAACGTAGAAAAGCATAAATATCAGACAAAATTTATTCCTCATTCAAGTATAACTGCACATAATAGTGAAGGCAAAAAACACATAGCATTGATTGCTGGAGGTATGTCAGCAGAGAGAGAAGTCTCTATTATATCAAGTGAAGGAACACTCAAGACTTTACTAGATCTAGGATACCGCGTTACTTCAATTGATATGGGAGCAGATATTGCTTCAGTACTTGCTGATATTAAACCTGATATAGTTTTTAATTGTTTACATGGCACGTACGGCGAAGACGGTTGTCTGCCTGGACTACTCAACATCATGCGTATTCCTTATACTCATAGCGGAGTTTTATCTTCAGCTCTGGCATTCAATAAAATAAAGTCTAAGCAGTTTTTTGTCGCTAATGATATAACAACTGCTAGGAGCGTTATTGTTAGCAAAAAAGATGGCCTAAAAACCGATCCAATGCCCCGTCCTTATGTAATAAAACCAGTTACTCAAGGATCAAGTATCGGCATTGAGGTAATATTTACTGAGGATAATTTTGATTTTGCTAATTATAGCTTTCCATATGGCGAGCAGATTATCGTTGAAGAATATATTAGAGGTAGAGAGATGCAAGTTGCTGTACTCAACGGCAAAGCACTTGGTATTCTAGAAATAGAATTACTTAAAAACCGCTTTTATGACTATGAAACCAAATATACCGAGGGTTTTGCTAATCATATCTTACCAGCAAAGCTTCCTGAGCAGATATATCAAGATATTTTACTGCAAGCAGAAAAAGCTTACAAATTGATGGATTGTAATGGTATGGTGCGAGTGGAGTTTATCTATAATGAAGAATTAAATAAAAATTATATTTTAGAACTCAACACTCATCCAGGGATGACGCCGCTTTCAATTTGCCCAGAAATTGCAGCTTTTGTGGGTATTAACTTTCCAGCTTTTATAGAAGAATTACTTAACTCTGCTCGCTTTGAGTCATGAAACAACAAAAATTACCTTTAAGAAAATTTAAAAAACCCAATATTCCCTTACGGAGGAAGATAGCAATTTTTACTTCAAGATTTATGTTGCTGGCTAAAATTTTGTTAGTAATTTTTGTCTATCTATTGTTATTTACTAAGTATTTGAATTTTATCAAGCATGAGATAAATCAATTTGCTTACGAAGTAACTGCCGATATTGGTTTTAACTTAGAAAATGTGTTGATCGAAGGACAAGTAAACA
Organism: Rickettsiaceae bacterium; assembly: GCA_022702085.1. Taxonomy (GTDB): domain Bacteria; phylum Pseudomonadota; class Alphaproteobacteria; order Rickettsiales; family Rickettsiaceae; genus JAKONF01. The sequence continues at coordinate 2,276 of JAKONF010000166.1, forward strand.
CTAGGTCACAAGATATTCTCTCTACCCTAAACGCTGACACTGGCACTTCAATTTTATCTATTGATATAAACGAGGTAAGAAATCAATTGGAAAAAAATTCCTGGATCAAAAAATCTTTAGTAGAAAGGCGTCTGCCTAGTACTATTTATATTGGTATTATTGAAAGAACACCTATTGCTATCTGGCAAATTAATCAAAAATTATATCTAATTGACGAAGAAGGTTATAAAATTACCAACAGCAATATCGAAAAATTTACTGCTCTTCCTCATGTAGTTGGGCCTGATGCTAATATATATGCTAAAAACCTAATCCAAAATTTAAATATTTATCCAAATTTGATGAATAAAGTAGTATCAGCAGTCAGATATGGTGAACGCCGCTGGAACTTAAATCTTCAGCAACAAATTACAATTAAGATGCCAGAAAGTGATTTTGAACATGCGTTAGATTATTTATCGGAACTACAAAAATCAGGCAAGCTTTTTGACCAAAATCTCAAATCACTAGACCTCAGAAATCCTAATAAATATTATTTAGAACGTTACTGAGCTTATTCTTGTTAGACAACTAAAGGCGAAAATATGAAAAAACAAGAGTTGGATGCAGAAGAAGTAGAAAGAATTGAAAAAAAGATAGCAATATGTGATCGCAATATAATAAATAATCCTAATAATAGCAGAGTATATTATAGCAAAGCGTTAAAATTAATAGACTTAGGAAAGATAGAGGAAGCTTTGGTATACATAGATAGAGCAATCTCAATAAAGCCAAATAATCCAGGTTATCGTGCCTATAAAGCTAAGCTTTGTTATCAAATAGGAAAACCAGAGGATGCTTTAAAGGAAATCGAGAAGATAAATTTTGCTGAATTAACTGAAAATGTTCACGATAAGCACATAAAAGATATAATATCAGCAATTTTAACTGAGCAACAAACTATCAGTGGTACTATTTCAGTTGATAATAAAGATAACTTTAATGAGTTTGCATCTTTACTTAAACAAAAAAAATTACAAAATAGAATTGCAGTATTAAAAAAGGAAAACAAAGAACTTAAAATTACAATAACTAATCTACAAAATTCAGTTGATGCGATTGTTGAAGATAATAATTATATACTAAATAATGAAGAATCAGTATTGAGCCTTGGTGATAATATTTAAAATATTTATTACATAAAATATATTACTTTACTAAAATCTAAATTCTTTAAATCTTCCTTGTGGATGATAAAATTGACTACCTCTCCATTACCAAAGCATATATTGTTGTCAAATGTGCTTTTTATTCTAAGTAATAATTCGTAATCATTCTCTTTGCCTTCAACTGCCTCTGGCCAAGAATAAAAAGGACGAGCATAACCGCCAATTTGAAAATCAGTTAGATGCATCTCCATCAGATCATCATACAAATGATGAAAATGCTCGTTATCTATTTTTAAACCTACATATTGCTCAAACGTTTGTTCAAAAACTGGATAATCACTTGGCATCGCTTCATAACTCAAATCAAAAGACAATCTATGCGTCTTCGTTATCGGTAGATAGTCTTGATCTGCTTTCTTTTCTAAAAAATCTTTTACAAAACTTAAATCAGTTTGATTATCAAAACTATCAGGATGAGGAATGTGCAATATCTTAAAGCCACTTCTATCATCATAATCTTTATACTTTCTACCATTATGCTCATCTGTATCGATATAGAACTGTAACAAACCAGTTTTAGGAAATGGATAAAGGATAGGTGCGTCAAAAAAATTGATTTGAGCAAGCAAATATAATGGCTCGCCTCTGTCGTTGGTTGGGTATTGCATGCCCTTGGGTATATAAGGTAGACCGCCAAATTTACTATCCCAAATATTTAAATTTTGGTAGTAATCACCCTCAATTGCTTTAGCTTTAATTTGAATTATTTGTTTAACAGTTTTTTTAATATCGGCTAGAATTTGTAAGGGATTTACCGTCATTTTATATTTATTTAATGATTAAAGAAATTGATCAGGTAGCAAAAGAAAAGATTCTATATACTACAACCACGACTATACTGAAAAAGAATTACCACAACCGCATTTACCTTTAGCATTAGGATTTTTGATTTCAAAATAACTATTGCCCAGCTGTTCGACAAAATCTAGTGTACATCCTGCTAAGTATGCTTCTGAAATTGGATCGATAATGACTATTGACTCATCTTGTTTGATGACAAAATCTTCAGGTAATATTTCATGCACGAACTCGTAT
>JAKONF010000176.1 GCA_022702085.1 Rickettsiaceae bacterium
AGCAGTATCTTATCCAGAGCTATTGACGAGGAAAAAATGTAATGGCTAGTAAAATGATTAGTAAAATTTCTTCAAATCTCAAAAATAATAGTAGAAGAAGCAATAGCAATTTGATTAGTGAGATCAATATTACTCCTTTAGTTGATGTTATGCTTGTGCTGTTGATTATATTTATGATTACCTCGCCTATGCTAGTAGCTGGCATTAATATTGATTTGCCAGAGACTAAGGCTAGCCCTGTCTCTGGACAAGATGAGCCATTAGTCATCAATATTGATAAAAAAGGAGAATTATACTTGCTGGAAACTAAAATAAACCGTAACGAACTTAAGACCAAATTATCAAATGTTTTGAAAGAAAAAAAAGATAGTAGAATTTTCGTTAGGGGAGATAAAAACGTAAACTATGGAGAAGTAGTAAGGGTAGTGGCAGAAATTCAAGCTGCAGGATTCAATAAAGTTGCCTTAATTTCTAATATAAAAAATAATGAAAAATAATGCGAATTTTTACAATAAATCATGCTTTTCTTATATATCAACAGATCTCATAAGTAGGATTTTTTATGCTGCCATCTTATGATGATAATTCTCGCACTGCTTTTTTATGTTCCTTGATTTTACACATAATAATCGCCTATTTGTTTTTTTATGGTTTGCCTTCTTCGTTGAATAAAACGCTGCCTCAAGAAGAAGTAATAATTTTTGAAATGTTGCCAGTAGCTGATGTTGTCAATATACCTATTCAAAAAAAGCAGCAAGTGACTGAAAATAAAGTAATAGATAAATCAATTACTGAGGAAAATAAAAAAATTGCTCCACCAATAGAGTCAAAACCTATTCAACCCGAAGTTCCAGAACCCTCACCTAAAGAAGAAATCATTGCTGAACAACCTGCCCTGGACAAAACAGTTGAAAAAAAGATTGAACCAGTAGTTATCCCTGAAGCAGCAAAAAAAGAGCCAGTTAAGATATTGGAAACGAAAAAGAAGGAAATAAAAACAACTAAAACCAAAGAAAAGGAGAAGGTAGTACCTCAAACAGATTTAGATTCATTGCTAAAAAATCTTGAAAAATCATCTGCAGGTAAGTCGGTTAAATTGCCAAAACAAGCTAAAGCTGATAAAAGCATTGATGACAAAGACATGATGGGATTATTTGACGAGGAATTACCTCTATCAGTTACAGAAACTTCGATAATCAAAGCGCAAATTCAGAAACATTGGCATCCTCCATTAGGTGGACAAAATGCATCTAAAATTAAAATTATCTTTCATATAGAATTTAACACCGATGGCTCTGTACAAAAAGCTGTTCTTGATTCTAAGAATTGCGCAGGCACAGCTACCAGTTTGTGTGAGGCATTTGTAGTGAGCGCAGAAAGAGCAATTTGGCAAGCAAGTCCTATTGTAAATCTACCTCCTGAACGTTATAATGTTTGGAAAAGCCTCAATTTTAACTTCGATCCTAGTAATTTATTAAAGTAACTAACAATGAAAACTATGCACGCAAAGGATTATATATGAATATTCGCTTTATTTCTTTTTTAACTTTAATATTATTTAGTTTAAACGTTAAGGCCATTGAAACTATCACTATTGACAGAGGTCATGCTGATCCTTTACCAATTGCTATTAATAATTTTGATGCTGATAGCGGCGCTAGCAATTTCATCAGTGATCAGATAATTGAAGTTATTACTAATGATCTTAAAAATTCAGGATTATTCAGACCGATCTCTAAAGTTGCTTTTATTGAAAAAAGAATTGGTATAATTCATAAACCATTATTTTCAGCTTGGCGTCAAATTAATGCTAATCTATTGCTCAATGCTAGCATTAAAAAATTGTCAGGTAGGTATGAAGTGAGCTTCATACTCTGGGATACAGTACTGCAAAAAGAAGCTTTGGGTGAAATCTTAGATATTCCGGAAAAGCTATGGCGTACTGGCGCTCACTCTATTGCTGATAAAATTTATGAAAAAGTTACTGGTGACAAGGGTTACTTCAATAGTAAAATCACTTATACTTCTGAATCTGGTCCTTATCTCAAAAGAAAAAAAAGAATAGCTATTATGGATCAAGATGGCGCCAATCACCAATATTTAACTAATGACCAAAATCTGGTACTTACGCCTAGATTTTCACCCTCTGGCGATGAGGTTCTTTATTTGTCATATGCCAAAAATTCTCCCAAAGTACATAAATATAATATAAAAACTCGTAGAGACACAGTGCTTGGCCATTTTACAGGTATGTCTTTCTCGCCCCGCTTCTCTCCAGACGGCAAGAAGGTTTTAATGTCTATTGCTAAAAGCGGTAATACTCATATTTACGAACTAGACCTTAAAACTATGAAAGTAAGTCAACTGACAAATGGTTATGGCATAAGCACCTCACCAAGTTATTCCCCTGATGGCAAGCACATTGTTTTTAACTCTGAACGTGGTGGATCTTGGCAAATTTATATTATGAATGCTGATGGTAGCAACCAAAAAAGAATAAGTTTTGGCTCTGGACTTTATACCATACCAGTATGGTCTCCTCGAGGCGACTATATTGCTTTTACAAAAAAAACTAGAGCTCATGGCTTTACTATAGGAGTAATGAAACCAAATACTAACGGCGAAGATAATGGAGAACGTATTATTGCCAAAGGTTATTTAGTTGAAGGTCCAACTTGGTCACCTAATGGTAGAGTAATTATGTTCGCTAAAGGAGAAAGATCTCAAGGTAATGTAGCTGGTAAGAATAGAATTTATTCTATTGATTTAACTGGTTATAATGAGAGAGAAATACCTACTCCAAATGATGCATCTGATCCTGATTGGTCGAATAACCTAAATTAGTTTTGTGAATAATTTTTTGCAAAATCATATTGTTTTTAAAGGTAATCATGTACATAGACTCTTAAGTTCCTGGACAGAGAATGTTCATCGATTATTACATCATTTGCGTGAGTCAGGATTTTATGCCGCGCCTTTACCAATTGGCTTTGATGAAAAGGGAAAAGAAATTGTTACTTACATTCCAGGAAAAAATGGAGAATTTCCATCGGATGCATATTTAATTTCTGAAACTGCCCTAATTTCTGCAGCAAAATTATTACGTAAGTTTCATGATATTTCGGTAGATTTTTTAATAAAGCAAGATATTGATCATCAGCAATGGCTGCTCAAAAGCCGGCCTCCGTTTGAAGTGATTTGTCATGGTGATTTCGCTCCTTATAATGTTGTATATGATAACGAGCAGATAATTGGTATTATTGATTTTGATTGCGCTCATCCAGGTACCCGGGTTTGGGATCTTGTTTACGCGCTTTACCGTTTTGCGCCTTTTACAAATCCAAATAATACAGACGGTTTTGGCACTATTGATGAACAAATAGCTCGCGCAAAATTATTTTTAGATTCATACGATCTAAATATGACTGATAGAATTGGGTTTGCTCAGCTAATTATAGAAAGATTAGAAGCCTTAATCGATTTCATGTTCACTCAGGCCAACATGGGTAATCAAATTCATAAAATTAACATTGAGAATGGTCATCATCTACAATATAAAGCTGACATAAATTATATAAGGGCTAACAAATTGATGGTAGATCAAGGTTTATGTTGTTAAAACCAATCTTTAACATCTTGATAATCGCCTAGAAATAATTTTATACTTTCATATTCTTTAATAAATTCAAACCAAAAATTTTTAGTTAATTTGCCTTGAGGTAAAGTTATACCACCATATTTGGTACAATTTACATCAAACTCATAACCATAGACTTGTAATCCACCTACTCTTACAATAGAGTAATTTTCTATTTCAACATTTGTTGGGATAATGAGCTTGAGATTAGGATCAACTGTAGCTGAGTAATATTTTATAACATCTCTATCTTCAAAGACATATTCTCTTTTACCCATATACTTTCAATATTTCAAATTTATTGTGTTTGATAGATTTTTGCTAGTTTAACATAATGCTCAGCATTAGCCTTCATTTCTGAGATGTCTTTATCACCTAGTAATCTGACAAACTTGGCTGGTACTCCTGTCCATAATTCTCTTGATTTTACAATTTTACCACCCGTGACTAAGCTACCAGCACCAACAAAGGCATATTCTTCAACGATTGCTCTATCTATGATCTTTGCCCCCATACCAATAAATGCATGATCTTTGATAATACAAGCATGGATCAATGCCATATGTCCAATGGTTATATCATTACCTATTATGGTAGGTCCATCATGCCGTGAAGTATGCACGACGCTGCCATCTTGAATATTTGTATTGTCACCAACTCTGATATAATTTACATCACCTCTAAGCACAGCATTAAACCAAATGCTTGAATTTTTACCAATAACTACGTCACCTATAACTACAGAACCATTAGCAATAAAAGTGCTTTCATCGATAAAGGGTTTGATTTTTTTATATTCAATAATCTCATAATTCATGCTTTAATTACTCAAGCGATATTTGAGATTTAATTCTTTAATATCACCAGTAGCAATCAATGAATTTACTCCTTCGTCAAACATCTTAATCACTGAATCTGCAATTTTTATTTTTGGAGAAAAAGCAATATATATCGGCGATGCTGGTTCTTTTAATCCTTGAATAGCTTTAAGTTGATGCTCTAAATTACGTTGTGATAAGTAGTAATTTACTACTTCTTTATCTTCTATGAAAATATCAGCTCTCTCGTCTATTAGATCCTCAATAGCATCAGCTACTGCTTCAGATCCATCTTCAATAACAAATTTATTAGGATTTTTGGGATAATTATTGATGAAATACTCTTTCACAACTCCATATATATTATAATCTAGGATGACTGATAGTCTTCGGTTTAACATTGATTCAATGCCATCAAAAATCCAGTCATCATTGCTTCTTACAAATAAACTAGCTTCGCTTTTTATCTGTGGCAAAGTTGGAAATAATAATCCTTCTCCCTCTTCTTTGGTGATACCTATAATTCCATCAATATGACCATTTTTTACGCTATCTAGAGCTTGAAACCATGGCATCATTACATATTCAACTTCAATGTCATATATGGCAAAAACATTCTTAGCAAGTTCTACCAAAAATCCTTCATAATCATCACCTGGAAGGCAATTATATGGACACCAGTAATCAGCTGCTAAGACAATTTTGTTGGGTTTAACCTGCCCAAAGCTACTACTAACAATTAACAACAATAAACACAAAGATTTGCAGAAGGTATTAGTAAAATATTTCATATAATTTCTTTTTATCAATTGATGAAGATTAACATAAAATAGTGTATTATAGTAGCAATAGTTGTTCAATTTAAGACTTAAGCTAATTTATGAATTTTCAAGACTCAGGAATAATCATTGCTAAAAGATCACTAAAAGAAAATTCAAGCATAATCTCGGTCTTTACCAAAAATCATGGGCTTTATTCAGGTTTGCTCAGAGAAACCAAACGCAGTAAAGGTTCAATTTATCAGCCAGGCAATTATGTAGATTTTTTTTGGCAAGCACGTTTGCATGAGCATCTAGGCTATGCTAAATGCGAATTAATCAGAGCTTATAACGCTGTTATAATAACTAATAAACTTAAGCTTTATGCTTTCAATTCGTTAGTTTGCTTGGTAAAAATTGCTTTTCATGAACGAGAACCCCACAATAATTTTTTTGGTTCTTTGTTTAATTATTTATCTTCTCTAATTGATAGTGAATTTAACTTTAAAAATTACGTAAATCTTGAACTTGCTGTTTTAGAAGAAGCTGGCTATCATTTAGATCTTGCTTCATGTGCCTTAACCGGTTCGTCAGTAGATTTAAAGTATGTTTCGCCCAAATCTGGTAAAGCAGTATCAGCAACAGCTGGTAAACCATATAGTAATAAACTATTACTACTCCCTCAATTTATGACGCAAAACTATAACGGAGTGATAAATTCTGAGGAAGTTAAGCAAGCCTTTGAATTAACCACCTATTTTTTTCATAAATCTTTTGATATAAAAGATTCAGATTTAGAATCTCGAAGAATTTTTTTTAATCATATCCAAGCAATTACTTAATCAATAAGGTTCTAGATATTTGTACAGGTGATACTAGTCACAATAAAAAAGGCACTATTCAAATAACGCCTTTCTTATCTTCTATCTGATATTGTTATTAATTAGTTAGCAGTCATGTGAGTACATTCAATTTGTCCTAAACTGTTTTTAGTGAAATGAACGTTGTAATTTTGATTTAAATCTAATTTTTGGCAAGTATGCTTCATAACTGATGCTGCATCTTTAACAGGATGATGATCTCTTTTGCCTGTAACGCTAAAGCTATCAGTAAAATGAATATTTTTGGTAACTTCTACATTTTCGCTGTGACCTGATTTGATCACTTTTTTAATTGCGTGTTTATTATCAGGTACGCTACCAAGACCTGGCTCGATTACTATAGTTAATTCTTCACCTGTTTCGTTTTTAACATCAATTTTAGATGCAAAGCTTGAACTTGCGCAAAGTAGTGAAGCTAATATGCTAGCTGTTGCTAATAATTTTGTTGTTGTGCTCATAAATAGAATACTCCTTAAATTCTCATTAAACATAAAAACATTATGTATATTACTAAGTTGTCTTGTCAACTACTTTTTTTTACCTTATCTTTAGGACGAATTATGACAGGAACAAAGCAATGAATAAGACTAAACCAAAATCCGTAAAACATAAATTACCTTCCTATGTAAATTTTGATAATAAAAATTACTTTTGGAAGCCAACTATTGATTACCGAAAATCACCTGAACTTTACCGCGTGGGTAAAGGAGAGCAAGGAGTGTTGATCTGCAAACCATATAAAGGCGAAATTGGTCCGCATTGGCGATTTGCAACGCCAGAAATTGCAGAGATTAGTAGCGAAAAGATATTTGCTATGTTTATGGATTATCTAGATAAAGATGATTTCGTTGGCGCAGATATGGCCCGCAAATATCTTCAAATGGGCTTCACCAGAGCTAGGCGTTATACCAATTATAAAGGCGGCAGGAAATATAAACCAGAGACTTACGAACTACTTGAAAGAGGTACAGGTGATCCACAAAAAGCTATTAGTGCCGATATATTCTTTAAAAAATGGAAAGAAGCGGAAGCAGTTGCCAAATATGATGAGATGAGAAAAGCTTGGAAAGAGAAATATGGCTAATTTAAATATGCATAATAAATTATGAATTTTTCATTTTTGCTAAAATTGCTTCGGCTCCTCTAATGCCAAGTTTAAATCCATCTTTTATGTTACCCGTTTCTTGATGATAAGTGACGTTCTTGCCCTCAAAATCTGCTAGCATAAAATCTACCTTGATGTTTTCTTCATCAATTCTGGTGGTATATGCTGCTAATGGAGTTTTACAAGTAGCGTCAATATGCTCTAGAAAAGCACGTTCTGGAATTATTTCTGACCAAGTATCTTGGTGATTGATAAATTCGCATATCTTTTGCATAGCCAAATCATCTTTTCTAATTTCTACAGCAATAACTCCCTGTCCTACGCAAGGTATCATTTGAGTGGTCTCTAATGTAAGGCAGTATTGATTATCGTATAAACTTAATCTTTCTAATCCAGCTAGTGCTAATATTCCTGCATCAAATTCTCTGTTCATTATTTTTTGCCAGCGCGAGTCTATATTACCACGCATGGGAATGATCTCAAGGTCGTCTCTCATGTTTTGCAAAAAAATTTTTCTTCTCGGTGAGCAAGTACCTACTCTAGCCCCAACAGGTAGTTCCATTATTGATCTGTACTGATTGCTAACAAATACGTCTCTGGGATCTTCACGCTTCATACAAGCGGCAATACATAAACCTAGAGGCATTTTCCCAGGTACATCTTTAAGAGAATGCACAGCAAGATCAATTTTTTTATCTAACAAAGCTTTTTCAATTTCTTTAAGAAATAAAGCCTTACCACCAATTTCATATAGAGGAATGTCTTTGATTACATCGCCAGTAGTAATTATTGGTACTATTAAGCAATTGATTTCTGGGAAATGAATATTGATTTGCTCTATTACCAACTGCGTCTGGATGAGAGCTAACTTACTTTTACGCGTACCTATTCTTATCTGCATTATATAATCAAACTAACTTAAATGGACTATCTATTTCTAAAATATTTCCTTTTATAATAGCTTCAGCGCCTAAGGTAAATGGTTTATTTATCTTACCATGCCCTAAACCCTCGGTTCTATAGGCAGGAATGTGACTTATATGTTGCGCGCAGAATTGATACACTGCAGGCTCTAGATGTTCATCACTGTCAGTAAAATCACCAAAAACTATTGCCTTGATTTCTGCTAAGATGCCAGCATTTTTTAAATGCATTAAATGACGATGCACGTGATAACCTTTTTCGTTAACATCTTCTATAATCAAGATTTTGTCTTTTGTATGGGGAGATAATTCAGTCCCGATCATATTACAAACAATAGTTAAATTACCACCAATTGAAGTGCCTGATAAAATTTGGCTATTCTTTTCAGCCTGCTCATTTATTGGCGTTAAATCAAATATAGATTCAGCACCTTGTAATAATGCTATAGTATTTTGATCAATTTTTAGCTCTTTATCAACGATATTACCATGGATGCTAGACATATTATAGCGCTGATTAAATAAAAAATGTAGCGCCGTACCATCGCTGAAGCCAATAAATATTTTGGGTCCGCTAGGTTTTACATTCAGGCACTCGAAAATAAACTCTACTCCTCCATAACCGCCCCGTATTTGCAAAATTATTTTCACTTGTTCATTGAGCAGTGCTTCAGTAAATGTTTTTAACCTTATTTTTTTACTAGCTGCAAAAAATTTTAGGCAATCTCCCGCTAAAATATTTTTGCTAGCAATAAATTTAAAATTTTCGGCACTCAATGCCTGCTCAATATTATCAACATCTTGTTGACCATTAATTGGCATTGATGCTGGGGCAATTACAGCAATTACATCTTTGTTTTTATTGAAACTAATCATAACAATTCATCTAAATTTTACTTATCATACATTTATCAGAAACACGTAGTATAGAGAAGTAAAGTATTACGTATATAGCACAAATTGGTAATCTGACTGATAAAAAAGATTTATAATAAATATTATTGGGTTGAAACTATGAATAGTAAGGTGTTTTTAGTTAAAAAATTAAGAATTTAATTAATTTTTAACCAAGTTTCAGATAAAGTTATAATGTGTAAATCAAGGAATCTAGCAATGAAAAACGATGAACAAAAAAAAGTATCAAACAAAGAATTGGAGAATTTGATCAAAGAAATTACGCAAATGGCTCCTAAACAGAATAAAAATTCAGGAAAACAGACAATAGAAAAAACCAATATAGATAATCTGATTAAAGAACTTGAACAGATTAATGATGAAATAAAGCAAAATAATAAACCTGTCATAGGAAGCCATAGAGCTCCTGAAGCAGTTTTAACCAAATTAATAGAACAATTAGAACAGAGCAATAAAGAGACAAAACAAGGTAAAGAAAAAATTAAAGAACCAATAATCACGGAAAATACTAAACAAAAAGATAAATGGCAGGGAATCAAAAATACTTTAAATAAATTTACTGAAAAAAGTAATTCTCTCACCAAGAATGTTGTTGATAATAAAAATATAGTAAAGCAACAAGTTGGTAAAACTATCAATAAACTAAGCAAAAAAGTCACCAATATGGGAAGATGACACATAATCATCATTCAAAATATTCATCAATAACTTTTAACAATAAGTGGTGGATTTCATTTATTAAGGTTTTTTG
>JAKONF010000187.1 GCA_022702085.1 Rickettsiaceae bacterium
TTGCATATATCACTAATTAATTTTAAGCGTTTTTCTGACCTTGCTAATAAATATATTTTTTTAGCCAATCCGGATTTAGCATACTCTTCAGCAATAGCGAAACCAAGACCACTTGAAGCTCCGGTAATTAAAATAGTTTTGGTCATATTTATATATCATTGTTTAGAATCAATTTGTAGCTTATAATTATGGCAACTGAGGTTACCAAGATCATAGAAATGGCCAAAGGAGTAAATGTTCCTTGATGGAAATAACTGACTATTTGTACGCCCGCCGCAATAATTATCAACTTAAAAGCTACGCCAATTGCAGAAATTTTGCTTTTTACTTGAGGCAGAGTTTGCATAGCTAAAGGCCATAAAATATTACAAGGTACTATAATCCCTACACTCATTATTACCGAATCTATAGTAATCAGCAATGGACTTTTAGATTGAATGATCACCAAGTAAGTGGTAAATAAAACAAAAATTATTAGCAGTACTAGGCTGAATAAAAAACAATTTTTATTGCCATATTTTCTTAAAAACCAAGGGCTAATTAAACTTCCCAAGGCGAATGAGCCAGCTAGCGTTCCTTGGTATAAACCAAAATATTGCAACTCAACGCCTAAATCATGCATATATAATATTGGCGCAATAGCAGTAAAGATCCAATATACCTGGACAAATAAGCAAATAGTGAGGATGTAAAGTAGTAATTTTTGCGACTTAAATATTGGTAAATATCCCTTCACTGAAATAGTAGTTTCTGGTTTTGTTTTGACTCTAGGCAAACAAATCAAGCCCAATAAAAAACAAAGCGTACCACATAGTAAAAGCACTACAAAATTACCGCGCCAGGAGAAATATAAATTGATGTAGCTACCAACCACTGGAGCAAAAGCCATTGCTAGAGTAATCAGGCCATTGAAATAGCCAGTCATACGTATTTGATCGTCAATTGAGTAGATATCATAGATATAAAGAAAGCTAAGTACTGCTGGACCTGATATGCCAATTCCTTGTAATAATCTACCAAAAAAAATGTGCCAATAATTACCTGCATATACGCAAAATAAGCTACCCAAAATGAATATTAATAAGCTAGTAAGCAGAACTTGCGTACGGCCATAAGTATCTGCTAGATGGCCAACAATCAATGAAGTGACGCAGTAAGAAATTAAATTTGCTGCAAGCAGCCATTCAGCCATAAAGGGTGATAAATTGAAAGTGCGTTGCAAATCAGGAAAACTTGGCACAAAAATATCTATTTCCATACCACAAAGAGTGCTCATAAAGAGCATGGTGAAAATTATTGAAAATTTATTGGTTAACATTATTTGAGGATCAGTTTTAAAATTTAGCTATGTTATACTGTGATTGAATCTATGACAATTAATTAGTTTGGCAAGTATTATAAAATTATCTTGCAGCATAGCTTATAGAATAATTTTACGTTACGCATAAACAAAATCTTAACTTGCATAATATCTTTCTGATATTTAGAATAACTATATGAAGAAGTTTATAAATAGAAAATACTTAACAGAGTTATTAAATTCTTGGCAAGAAGAGAAAATGAGTACTGTTGAAATATTCGAAACTGTCAATCAATTATATTTCACAAGCGAAATTGAATTCGATGATTGAGATAATGAAGGTAACTCAGAAAATTTCTACTGTCGACAATAGATAATTCTGAACAAAGTTTATGCAACTGGCAAAGACATTTATCTTTTATAGATTATAATAGAAGAAAAACAGAACTGAAAAATATATTTCCATACTCAAATGCGTTAAATTAAAAATATATGGAAAAAATTATTAAATTAACCCAACTTTTAAGTTCAAAGCTTTGTCACGAATTGGCAGGTCTAATCGGCGCTGTGGATAACTGCGTAGGTCTCCTTGAATTTAATTCAACTCAAGAAACTGCAAAAAAATTATTGGATATCAACTCCAAAAAATTAGTCTCATCAATAAGACTTTATCGTCAGTTATATGGCTTTACTCATCTTGATGAAGAGATGAGCCCAGCTGAGCTAAAAAACTTAATTAGTAGTAATTTAGAAGATGATAAAATACTAATTTTTGAGGAGTTAATCAAAGAAAATATTCCGCTGAATATTGCTAAAATAATCATAGGATTGGTCATTTGCGCCAAAGATAATCTGATAAAAGATGGTAAAATTTTAATAAGTATAAATATAATTAAAAATAATTTTGTTATTAAAATAAAAGTTACAGGATCAGGATCAAATATAGAAAGTAACATCAAAATTAAACAAAGTAAAATTGATCTTTTGCTACATGGCGCAGAATTAGACGATTTAAATGTACAAAATGTTCACGAATTTTACGTCCATCATCTTTGCCAGCAGCAAAATTTTGCAATTAATGTAAATAACCCGGCAAAATCAATTGAATATGTAGTTAAAAAAATACAGGAATAAACAGATGAATAATAACCGTCTTGAAAGTGATTCTTTTGGAGAAATTGAAATTGATGATAAATTTTATTGGGGCGCGCAAACTCAGCGTTCTTTAGAAAATTTTAAGATTGGTAGTCAAAAGATGCCTCTTAAATTAATAAAATCACTGGCGATTTTAAAAAGATCAGCGGCTGTGACAAATCTTCAACTTGGCAGTTTAAAGAAAGATATAGCCCAGGCCATTATCGAGGCTGCAAGCCGCATTGTAGATGGTGAGTTTGATGAACATTTTCCATTAGTAGTTTGGCAGACAGGTTCTGGCACTCAGACAAATATGAATATGAATGAGGTAATTGCCTCCATTGCTAATGAACAATTTAATGGCAAAAAAGGCGGAAAATCGCCAGTTCATCCAAATGATCACGTTAATATGGCGCAATCATCCAACGATTCTTTTCCAACAGCGATGCATATTGCCACTATCCTTGCTTCCCACGAACAATTACTGCCAGCTTTAGAAAAACTGCATAATTCATTACAAAGAAAAGTAGAGGCTTGGCAAAAAATTATCAAAATTGGTCGTACTCATTTGCAAGATGCAACGCCAATCTCCTTGGGGCAAGAATTTTCAGGTTATGCTATGCAAGTTGAATATAATCTAAACAGAGTGAAACAGGGACTAAAAAATATCTACTCATTAGCACAAGGTGGAACAGCAGTAGGCACTGGTATTAATTGCAAAAAAGGCTTTGCTGAAAAATTTGCTGAGGAAGTAGCCAAGCTAACAGGTTATCCTTTTGTTACTGCGTTCAATAAATTTGAAGCTCTAGCTAGTCATGACGCTCTCGTTGAATATTCAGGTATACTCAATACTATTGCCGTGAGTCTGATGAAAATTGCAAACGATATAAGATTATTAGGTTCAGGTCCAAGATGTGGTTTTGGTGAACTTCATTTACCAGAGAATGAACCTGGCTCATCCATTATGCCTGGTAAAGTCAATCCTACTCAATGCGAGGCGCTCACTATGGTATGCGCGCAAGTTATGGGTAACAACGTAGCTATAACGATTGGCGGCTCTAATGGTCACTTAGAACTTAATGTCTTTAAGCCGATGATTATTCATAATATTTTGCAATCTATCGATTTATTAGCTTCTGGCATCAATAGTTTTGTTGATCATTGCCTAGATGGAATTGAACCAAATATAGAAAGAATTGATTTTTTAAAAAATCAATCATTAATGTTAGTAACAGCTCTCAATTCTTACATTGGTTATGATAATGCCGCCAAAATTGCTAAAAAAGCTCATCATGAGAATAAAACTTTGAAGCAAGCCGCTTTGGAATTGAATTTATTGACTGAAGAGCAATTTGATGAATGGGTAAGAGCTGATAAGATGATTGGTGAAGATGAAAAGTAAAATATATCTTTTATTTAAAATAAAAGCTTAAAAAATAATTATGATAACAGAATCACTAGAATCAATTGGCTATAATTATATAGAAACCGAGGAATTATGATTAATCTTTACCAATAAAAATTTAAATTATGTAAATAACTAAGCAAAAATCATCAGCTACTATAGATATAGCCTAGAAATATGGCTTTAAAAGATTATAAATTATTATGTTTATCTTGCTAATCAGTCAAAATAATTATTTTCTATACAAAGAAGGGTAATTTTCTATTTAAATAGAATCAGAATCACCCATTAATTGACAAATATGTTCTTGATTATTTTGGGAATCAGTAAAAGCTGTATTTATAAGATCTCCAATCTGTTTAACTACTGTTTCATTCTCTTTCAAATAATTAACTACAAATAAACTATCGCGTCCTAAAAAGCTAAGAATATGACTCCATAGTTCTTTAGGTAAAGAAGTTAGAGGGATGTTATCATCAATGGGGGAGACTCCAGGTTTTATTTCTTTACTGACGCCTGTAATCTGAAAAAAATTTTTGTCTATGCCATTTTTTATACTAGATATTTTACATAAAACATCGTCATGAACATATATATCTTGAGAATGAAGAAATGATAAGATATTCTGTTTTTGAAACAACTGAAACTTTTTTATAAGTGATAATTGATGTCTTATGTCGGATGGTTCATTTGTTAGAGCAATAGACATTTCTGATATATCACGTAAAAGATCTGTATGTAGAGTCCTAAGTTGTGTTATTTCATTAGATTTGAAATTATCACTTTTGAAGGATAAACTATAATTATGTTTTAAAATTTCAATTAAAGATTTATCTATTTCTGGATTAAAATTATTTCTAGATATACTAATATCAAGTATTGATAGTGATTTGTTACATTTGACGCCCTCATTCAATATAGTAAGCATAGATTCACGATCTATACTACTCCAAAAGAGTGTAAGATCTGTTAATTCTTTATTTTGAGCAATATACTCGGAGAGGACCTTAGCAACATCATCTGTGCATTTCAATCCCTCTATTTTCAACTTTTTCAATGAACAAATTTTTAAAGCATTTAATAATGTTATAACGTCTTCAGGATTAGTTTCGTGCATGATATAAAAACTAAAATTCTTTAAACTATTACAGTTAGTTTTGATTGCATCTACTAATATTTCTATTCCATCACTGATATCAAATTTAATAAAGAGTTCTTCAAAATTTTGCTTTGAAGTAACTACTGATTGAAAATCTTCTAAATTTAAAAACTTATTATTTTTTTCATTTGATTTCATATTTCTAACTATATATTTAACTTTAATGTTAAGCATTAATATATAACTGTAAAAAAATATAAAGTAAATAAAAAATTAAAAAATTTTAACACTAGATTCACTTGACACTGCAGAAGCTAT
>JAKONF010000095.1 GCA_022702085.1 Rickettsiaceae bacterium
CCTGAAGCTAAGGCGCGCGGGTACAAAGTTGGTAGATTTTCTTTTAATGTCAAAGGCGGTAGATGTGAAGCATGTCAAGGAGATGGCCTGATTAAAATAGAGATGCATTTTTTACCAGATGTATATGTGAAATGTGATATATGTAACGGTAATAGATATAACCGTGAGACATTGGAAATTAAATACAAAGACAAATCAATTGCAGAAGTTCTCAGTATGACCGTTGAAGATGCAATGAATTATTTTGATAAAATTCCGGCAATTTACGATAAATTAGCGACGCTTAAGGAAGTAGGGCTTGGTTACATTAAAATTGGTCAGTCAGCAACTACTCTTTCGGGTGGTGAAGCGCAGAGAGTTAAACTGGCTAAAGAATTATCAAAAAGATCAACTGGTAAAACGTTATATATCCTTGACGAGCCAACAACAGGACTTCATATTGACGACATCAGTAAATTGCTAATAGTCTTGCAGAAATTAGTTGATATGGGTAATACAGTATTGGTTATTGAGCACAATATGGATGTTATAAAAACAGCCGATTATGTCATAGATGTAGGGCCAGAAGGCGGAGATAAGGGCGGTAAAATCATTGCTGAGGGTACGCCATTAGAAGTATCTAAAGTAGAAGAAAGCTTTACTGGGCAGTATTTAAAATCATATTTAACGCCTAAATCATTATGAGTATGTTATTTGACTTACTGATAGATATCACGATAAACACTATAAGCCAAAAATGATAACAGGTAATTTATTAAATTTTTACGATGAACAAGAGCTCAATAACTATAATAACTAGTTATTGAGCTTAGATCATTTTAACTGTGGTAATTAGTGTTATTTGAACTAAAGTCACTTTGACCCATAACATAAACATGACCATTTTCATCACAATTAAGTTCAGGATTAGCATAATAAAAATCAAAGGCTTGGATAATGATATCACTAAAAATATCTTCTGAATGCAAATTTTTAGTCTCAATTATTGGCCTAATTGCAACGACTAAACCTGGAATATTTTGTAGTAGATAAGCAAAACCATTGACGAGTGCACTCTCGCTATCACTGTTAAAAAATTCATTTAAGTAATTTAGGTCAGTTAAACTATCTAGCTGAATTTTAGTCAAAATTTTATTTCTAAAGAATTCCTTACCAAAAGCCATAGACTCATTTAAGTCTAAACCAGCTACTGATGTAGGATCCATTAATTCTGAATTCATAATTTCTGGATTTAAAGCATGGATTAATATCTCTTCTAAGTTTTTTAATGCATTTATATATTTTTGTTCTAAAACATCCAATATTCCAGTTTTATGGTCATTTATTAATTGATCAAAAATTGTTTTTGAAATTATTTTTTCTAAATTCTTAATAAATGATGGTTCAAATAGTGCAACTAGATCATTTTCACTTGATGAACAATCAAATAGTGAATTAAAGAAAGAATCACCATTATCCAAAATATGATATTTTGTTTGACCTAAAAATATCTCAGCACATCTCGCATCTTTTATTAATAAATCATTAAATTTTTTAATCTCATCAATAGTTAATGTTTTATCTTTGATAATTTTATTGGTAGTTTGATAAGTAAAAATGTAATCATTTAAAGAATTATCAATTTTAAGATTTCGTGGTAATTCTCCTGCCTTTACAAAATGTTTTATATAAAAATTATAAGACTCATAAATTAAATCCAATTCATTTTTGTTACCATGTTCCATCAATACTTTAATGAAATCTGATTTACCTGCAATTAAAAGATTATAGAATATATGTTTAATGAATCCGCTATATTTAATAAAATCATATTTTAAAATGTTATTCAGTAATTCAATATTATTTTGGGCTTGATGTAAAAGACTATTAATAAAATCATTTTCAGGAATAACTCCAGCATTTAACAATAATTCTAAAGTTTTAATATTGTTATCATCTATAAGAAAATTCTTAATCTTACATTTGGCTGGATCAAAATCTCTAGTTATGAAATAATTCATAATTTCTGTATCACCTGCAACATAAGCTAAGTCAAAAGCTGACATGCTATATGATGGGCTTAATAAACCATGGTCTTTGGCATACTGAAATAATTGTAACTTATCCATACCAATAGTTTCTTGCATAATTTCTAAACTAGCATTTTCAAATGACAAAGAAAAAGACGAAGGATTTGGTGTTATGATATAGCTATAGTATATATTCAATCCCTTTTCTACCAAGTAATGAACTAATTCTTTTTTTTCATTTTCTACCGCTTGAGCTAAAATGTCGAAATTCTCTCTTTGAGTGGTGTCGGCTCCAGCTTCAATTAAAGATATGATAATATTAGTAGCAGAATCATCAATTTCTATGGCTTTTTCTAGAACTGGTCGAGATTTTTTGTAATCAGCTAACATTTCTCGGTCTAATCCATTAACCGATACGAATATGCAAATAATTTGATCATCTATTTTATTTATATTTTTTATTTCAATTTGTTGCTCACAATCTGATTCATCAAGCTTTACGGCATAATTATCAGGTACTTCAAAATTTGCATCAGCGCCAACTGAGAGTAAGTTCACTACTTGCTTTTCATCTTTTTGTAAAATAGCTAGTAATAAATCTAAATTTAACTGATTTAGCTCCCTATGATTTACAGGTTGATTTATTTTGTTTATATCTGACAATTGCTTATTACTTTTCATATTTTTAATTTTATTAATTTAAGTTAGTAGTATTTAACATAAGTTAATACATGGATCAATATAAATTAACAAAAATTAAATATTATATCAATTGACTGTTAAACTTCAGTTCATTAAAAAATTTGTTGATTTCAAATATTATATTTTCTTGTTTCAAATCCCTTATAAAAACTAATTTATTATCTGATTTGATTTTGGTATGATGGGGATATTTCTGGACAAAATTTAAAATTAACGAAGAGATATCGGCGTCTTGCCTAAACTTAATCAAAAAACCTTGCGGTCCAGAATCAAGGGCTTCAATATGATTTTGAATACATAATTGCTTGATTTTGACGATTTCTAACAAATTGTTGAACTCTGCAGGAATATCGCCAAAACGATCAATCATCTCATCTCTGAAATTTTCAATTTCCTCTATATCTTTTAAATTACCAATTCGATGATAAAGTGCTAGCCGCAACGGAGAATCAGCGATATATTCTTCAGCTATATAAATTGGCAAGCCCAAATTGATTGATGGAGTAAATGATTTTTCTTTTTTGCTAAAATCAGTAGTATCAGAAGCGTTGTAACTTAAGCAAGATATAGCTTCATCAAGCATTTCTTGATATAATTCAACGCCGACTTCTTTAATATGACCAGATTGCTGATCGCCTACCAGATTACCGAAACCTCTAAGATCCATATCATGGCTAGCGATAGTAAAGCCAGCTCCCAGAGAGTCAACATTTTGCATAATTTCTAGCCTCCGAGAAGCTAGTTTGGTTGATATTTTATTCGAGATGGTAAGATAAGCATAACCTCGTACTTTGCTGCGGCCAACTCTACCTCTCAATTGATAAAGCTGACTTAAACCTAATTTATCAGAATTATGAATTACGATAGTATTAGCGCTAGCAACATCGATTCCTGATTCAATAATAGTTGTTGATAATAATATATCAAATCTACTCTCATAAAAATTAGTCATAATCTCATCAACGCTGGTAGGCGTCATTTGTCCGTGGGCTATTTTATATTTAAGTTCTGGTACCATTTCGCGTAATTTTTTTTCAACTTCAAAAAGTTCACTGATGCGAGGACAAACATAAAAACTTTTGCCACCTCTTTGATGTTCGCGTAACAATGCTTCGCGGATGATAACTCCATCAAATGGCATAACTGTGGTGCGTATAGGTATGCGGTCCAGTGGAGGGGTCGCTATTAAACTCAAATCTTTAATGCCAACCATAGACATTTGCAGCGTTCTAGGTATTGGCGTTGCTGAAAGGGCAAGTACATGCGTACCAGATTTAAGCTCTTTTAAACGTTCTTTTTGACTAACACCAAAATGCTGCTCCTCATCGATGATAACCATTTTTAGATTATCAAATTCAATATTGCTAGCGAGCAGTGCATGGGTACCAACAATAATATGAGCAGCGCCAGTTTTAATTTCTTGTTTAATCTTTTTGATCTCACTAGCTTTTATCAGCCTCGATAACTGCCTAACATTATAACCAAACTGATTGAATCTTTCTTTGAAGCGTAAGTAATGTTGTTTGCATAAAATAGTCGTTGGAGCGATGATCACAATTTGGGGTGAGGTAGTATTATTTGTGCTGTTAGTACTGGAATTGACTACTTTACTATCCACTGAACTTTCGCTTGAAGCTACCATGAAAGCTGCCCGCATTGCTACTTCTGTTTTACCATAACCTACATCGCCGCAAATTAGCCTATCCATTAAGCGACCAGAAGTCAGATCTTCTTTAATGTCATTTATAGCTCTTAACTGATCCTCAGTTTCAACAAATTGAAATTTATGACAAAACTTTTCATATAATTCTAGATCAAATTCAATAGCTTTACTCACGAAAGCTTTTCTGCTAGCTGCAATTTTTAATAATCCTGCAGCAATGTTATTTATACGGTCTTTAAGTTTGGATTTACGCTTTTGCCAAGAAGCATTACCCAATTTATCAAGCTCAACTTCACCAGTTCCATATTTTTTTAATATGTCAATATTTTCAACGGGAATATATAATTTGGTATTTTCAGCGTAAAGTATTTTTAGGCAATCGTGAGGTTTACCGCTAATTTGAAGCGTTTCAATTTTGAGAAATTGGCCAATGCCATGGGCTTCATGTACTACTAATTCTCCTTCTTGAATATTATCTAGTTCTGCTAAAATATTTTTTAATTTGCGAACATTCTTTTGTGGAGATTTTACTCTTTCAGGTAAAAGTTCATTATCTGCAAAGAATAAATATTGGCCAGTGCTAAAACTTTGCGTTAGAGAAAAACAAGCAAAATTGATCATACCAACTTTAGCATCAGCTAGATTATTAACTTCAAAAGTTAAAAAATCATAATTAGCAAAAAGAGTCTTTAATCTTTCTAAACTGCTTCTGGCGCTGTAACATATAATACAAATTTTAAGGCGGTTTTCCAAAATAATTTGGGCAGCCTGACTTATTGCAGTAATATTCTCAGCATTATTAGCCACTAAATTTATATTTGCAGCAAAATCAGAATTTTCTGGAGAGATAAATATATTTTGCTCATCATTTAGTATTTGATTAACTGATCTATAATTCAAGCAAACTTTTTCAGGTGGTAACGCTGGATAATAATTTGAAGGCGTCACAATATTTGCATTCGCGCGCGCGCGGTAAAAATCTTGGACATTATCTATATGTTCATTAATGGTTTGCAAACAAAAATTATCATAAATTATTACAGGATCCTGTATATAATCCTGAAGATAACAAACTTTATTATAAAATAGTGGTAATAAATTTTCGTAACCTGGAAATTTTCTCCCTTGAGTGATTGCCTCATACAAAGGTAATGAAGTTGAGTTCAAGATGCCCTTACTTGATACGCCAAAACTTAATACATAATTTTCTTTAAAATTTTTAATGGTGTTTTCATTAAGAATAATTTCGCTAGCAGCATTTAATTTAAGCGAGGATATTATTAATTCTGATAATTGCGTATCTATATTATAAGTTTTGATAGATTCAATATGTTCCCAGCTAAAATGTATGCGGTAAGCTTTTTCCTCTGGCAGCACTATATCAACTATTTCTCCTCTAATGGCATACTCGCCGCTATAAGCCGCTGTAGGACTTCTACAAAAACCATTGTTGCTAAGATAAGCTGTTAAGTTTTTAGCGCTCAATTTTAAACCAGCTTTCAGCTCTAAAACAGTATTTTTAATCTCCTGGGCAGGCGGGAGTGGACTCAGTAAATTTATTACGCTAGAAACTAAGATGCATGGCTCTTCTAAGCGCGTTAACTCGCTTAAAACTTTGGCTCTCTGAGCAAGTATTTCAGCTTTAGGAGATAAACGATCATAAGGAATAGTATCAAAACTTGGAAAATAATAGATAGCTGCTTTTCGATTATGATAAAATAATAATTGGTTATAAAGCCTAAGCGCTTCTTCTTCGTCTTTAGTGAGCAATAAAACATTTTTTTTATCTCTTTTGCAGGTGATAGAACTATAAAAAGCTTTAGCTGATAATGGAAAAGATACTGAAATTTTTTGAGCGCTTGTGAGCATATTACCTTATTCTAAAATTTAACAATAAAGACATAACATTTGATTTTAAATGATCTGGTACATCAACTTTATGAACTACATAGTCATAAATATCTACATCTGGAATTGCTAAAATCTGCTCATAGATTTTTAGATCATGTTCGTTCATATCTTTTAGATGTTGCGCGGCAAACTCACCTAACACTAAATCAGTTTCCTTACAGCCACGATGCATGCTTTGATATAATAATTTCTTCTTTAAATTTTCCATAAATTAAGAGCATTATTGATTTAAAAAACTTGCAAAAAAATTTTATGATAATATGATTTACTTATAAAAAAACCTCAAGTGTTATTTTAAATAAACTCATTTGAGCAGACTTTAAAGTTCCCATATTTTAGACAAAAAGACTCGAATTTCAGACTATGAATTGTATTATTACCTCTACTGATGCTTATGAAAAGCTCAATAGCAATAAAAATTCTATACTCATTGATATTAGGACTCCCGAAGAATGGAAGCATTTTGGCGTTCCTAAATTGAATTCAAATCAAGTGGAATTTCTCTCATGGCCGTTGCTTGCTGATGAACAACTATTAGAACTTTTTTGGTATAATTTAAAGCAGCTAGTAAAGAAAAAAAATGATAGTTTGGCTACTGACGCTGACATTAACATTAAGGATCAACCATTAGAGTTGTTTTTTATTTGTAAAGCGGGAGGAAGATCTGCCTTTGCTGCAAGTTATGCTGCAAATATTTTTGATCATCCATCTTATAATATTATTGATGGATTTGAAGGGACATATGATATGCATGGTTGGAAAAGGAATAATTTGCCATGGCAACAAATATGATTTCACTACCTGAAGACTTAATTGAGGTCAGAAGTAACAGTTATTATTTAAATATATGGCAAAAAGTACTTACTGATTTGAATAATCACTATGGAGACGCCTTGTATCGTAGTTGGTTTAGTAAAATTGGTTTTATAGAATGTTCTACATCAGAAATTATACTCTCAGCGCCTACAAATTTCATCCGCGATTGGATAAAATCTAATTACGCAAGTTTTATCTTAGAATTATTCCAAAAATATGATGGTTTAATAAGAACTATAGATCTCATTACAAGAGAAGTGCTAAGAGATGAGTCAGCTCCTGCTCAACCTTTTCTAACTAAAGTCAAAGTAGTTGAGACTGAAGATGAAGAAAGTCAATTTGATCACAGTACGATTTTTTCAAATCTGGATTCACGTTTTAGTTTTGATAATTTTGTAGTGGGTCCGCCTAACGAACTAGCCTATGCAGCATCAAGAGCAATAGCTGAATCAAGAGGGACTATAGCTGAATCTAATCCATTATTTTTATATGGCGGAGTAGGACTTGGTAAAACTCATCTGATGCATTCAATTGCTTGGCATATTAAAAATAATAATCCTTCCCGCAAAGTGATATACATGTCCGCTGAAAAATTCATGTATCAATTTATCAGGGCTTTGCGTAATAAAGATGTAATGTCTTTCAAGGAAAAATTTAGATCAATTGATCTACTAATGATTGATGATATTCAATTTATTTGTGGTAAAGAGAGTACGCAAGAAGAATTTTTCTATACTTTTAACGCGCTTATCGACAATAATCGCCAAATTGTCATTTCTTGTGATCGCTCACCCATTGCCTTAGATAATATCGAAGACCGCATTAAATCACGTTTAGGTCATGGACTGGTTGCCGACGTACATACAACTACTTATGAATTACGCTTAGGAATACTTCATTCAAAGCTTGAACAGATGAATGTACATATGCCAAAAAATGTAATTGAATTTTTAGCTTCAAAAATTACTGCTAACGTTAGAGAGCTTGAAGGAGCGCTAAACAAAGTTATAGCTCATTCCACCTTAATTGGTCGAGAAATTACTATAGAAAACACTCATGATATACTTAGAGATCTATTACGCTCTAACGAGCAAATAGTAACCATTAGCGATATTCAAAGAAAAGTGGCGGAGCGTTACAACATCAAGATGTCAGAGTTATTATCAGCTACAAGGTCTAGGCTCGTAGCTCGTCCTCGTCAGGTAGCTATGTATTTATCCAAAGCTCTAACTCTCAAAAGTTTAGCTTCAATTGGCAAAAATTTCGGCAATAAGGATCATACAACAGTACTACATGCAGTAAAAAAAGTAGAAGAACTCTGCAAAACTGATATTGAATTTAAAGAAGAAATATATCTGCTTACTAGAATATTACAAAACTGAAATTTATAAATGTAATTACATTGTTTTGAGGAATATAAATTAATGAATAAAAAACTTGATATCACTCTAGAGACCAAAGAATTAGCTCATGCTTTATCATTTGCAAATTCTGTAGTTGAGAAGCGTAATGTGATCGCAGAACTCAGTAATATAAAACTATCAGTTAAAGCAAATCTGTTAGAGATAATAGCAACTGATATGGATTTACATTTAAGCCAAACTATCGGGGTGCAGGTTAGAGCAGAAGGAGCAATAACAGTTTCTACGCAAATGCTTTCTGAAATAATTCGGAAAATTTCTGATAAAGAGATAAATTTAAAGCAAGCAGAAGAGAGTGATCAACTTGAAATCATAGGAGCTAAATGTCATTTTAGTTTGCTTACCCTTCCTGTAGATCAATTTCCTTCAATGGAAGAAATAAAAGCAGATTCAGTTTTAAAGATATTGGCCAGAGATTTTGCTAGAATTATTGATTATACCTGTTTCTCTATGTCTAATGAGGAAACTAGGTATAATCTTAATGGTTTGTATATTCACGTAAAAGATAATGGTCTATTTGCAGCTTCTACTGATGGTCATAGGTTATCAATTGCTGGAGTAGATTTAGGGCAAGAAGCTAAAGATTTTGGCATTATTTTACCTAAAAAAGCAGTGCAAGAAATTCTCAAAATAGTCAAAGATCCTAAAAATATTCAAGGCAATGTTGAAATTCAGTTAAGCAGTAATAAGATAAAATTTATTTGTAATAATATAATCATGGTCTCTAAACTCATTGATGGAACTTTTCCTGAATATGCTGCTTTTATTCCGCAAAGTAATACTCATAAATTCACTATAAAAACTAAATTACTTGCCAATGCTATTGACCGCGTAGCTACAGTTACTATAGACAAATTTAGAGCTATTAAATTTACTCTGACTCCTAAATCAATAGAAATCACGGCTTCTGGAGAGGCTAAAGGAGCTGCTAAAGAAAAAATATCTTGTAATGATGCCTATAATAATGATAATCAAGATTTATGCATATATGAAGGCGATGAAATAGTTATCGGCTTTAATCCAAAATACTTGAGTGATGTACTAAGCGCAGTTAAGCAAGATATAGTAGAAATTTACTTTAGTGATGCCCATATGCCAACTTTAATCAAGGTCACGGAGCATCCTTTAGATAGCTTTGTCATCATGCCAGTCAAAGTATAAATATATTGTATAGATAGAGAACACTAAATCAAACAATGATATCTTTGATTTAAACATTAGAAGATGCATCTTGATATCAGAATATTATTTGATTTTACAGTATAGTAGATAATCTGAGGGGAGTTATAATAATGTTTATGATCATTACGAGCAGATTTATAATTAGCTTAATTCATTATAAATCTGCTCTCTTTCTTAAGCTAACTTCTACTATTCTTAAACTTTAAACATATCAAAAATAAACACCAAATCATCAGCTACTTCTTTTAAATAGTCAAATCTACCAGAAGCACCTCCGTGACCAGCATCCATGTTAGTTTTGAGAAGTAAGATATTTTGATCAGCTTTATTAGCACGAAGTTTTGCTACCCATTTTGCTGCTTCCCAATAACCAACTCGTGGGTCAGAAAGTCCTGCAGTTACGAATAAATTTGGGTAAGTTTGCTTGACTATATTATCATATGGCGAATAGCTACTGATGTAGTCAAAATATTGCTCTTCTTTCGGATTACCCCATTCTTTATATTCACCTGGAGTGAGCGGTAGAGTGTCATCGAGCATGGTATTTAGCACATCAACAAAAGGAACATGAGCAATAGCTGCTTTAAATAATTCAGGACGGTGATTTATTACGTAGCCAATTAGCATGCCGCCAGCACTTCCGCCAGATATCACTATATTGCCAGAGGCAGTATATTTATTTTGTACTAAATTATCAGCTACAGCAATAAAATCTTCAAAAGTTCTTTTTTTATTTAAAAACTTAGCAGCTTCATACCAATCATGACCTAAATCATCGCCACCTCTGATATGGGCAAGCGCAAACACAAAGCCGCGATTAGCTAAACTTACAGCAGTGCTGCGGAAAGATGCGCTCATGCCAATACCATAAGAGCCATAACCATATAAATAAACAGGATTAGAACCATCTTTTTTAAATAATGACTTTTTATAAAATATACTTACTGGTACGCGTATGCCTTCATTGTCAGCAAATATACGCTCAACCATATATTCATCAGGGTTAAAGCCGCTTGGTATTTCCTGAGTTTTCAAAGTAGTTAAATGATTATTACTAAAATCATAGCTGTAAGTAGTAGCAGGGCGCCCCAATGATGAGTAGCTTATTCTAAGATCATCCTCGTCAAAATTAACGCATTCGCCCCCTGCAGAAAAAGCTTGATCAGGAAAATCAATTAACTTTTCCTCGCCGGAAAATACATTTCGCACTTTGATGAAAGGTAAGCCACTCACGCGGTAGTTAAGTAACAGATAATTTTTAGCAAGATCAAAGCTTGATAAATATTTCTCACTATCCTCAGCAATGTAATCTGCTGGTATTTCTATCTCACTAGATTCACGCGCAAAATCTTGATCATTTATCCTAAAGATGCGGAAATTTTTAGCTTTCTCATTAGTTTTAACGTAAAAATGCTCGCCATTGTGGTCAACATCATAAAAAATACTATCACGCTTTTCTCGAATTATTTTAGGAGTGAATTCGTGATCGTCCATTGAAATTACATAAACGCTATTACTATCATGGCCGCCATTATTTAAAAATATATGTTGTTTGCTGCTAGATTTTTGTACTGATAAATTATATAAGGGATCTGTTTCGTGAAAAATTAATCTATCTTCGTTATATTTTTGCTCCAAAACATGGAACATTACCTTGTCATGACGCCAATTCTCATTGGTTGGTGTATAAAAAAATCCAGAAATTTGCTCATGCCAGACAATGCTACCAATTGTTTTTGGAATTTCATCTATTAAATATTTATTATCTTCAAGGTCAATTATTTTAATAGTATAATTTTCATCGCCATTATGATCTACCGAAAACGCTAATAATTTATGATCGGGGGATACTGACAACGCGCCAATTTTAGTAAATTTTTTGTTTTCAGCTAAGGCATTGATATCTAAAATAATGACTTCAGGAGCATCTATATTACCCTCTTTACGGCAATAAATAGGATATTCCTTATCTTCTGCCGTGCGAGTATAATAGAAAAAATTATCTTTCTTAATATAAGGTGATTGATCAGAGAGTTTAATTCGTGCTTTCAGCTCTCTAAATATTTGCTCTTTTTGGATGCTAAAATTTTTAAAATAATGCTCAGTAAACTGATTTTCGGCGTTTAAGTAATCAATGATTTTGACCTCAGTAACATTGGGCCATTTTGGATCACGTAGCCACGAATATTCATCGTTAATTGATTTTCCATGAACTTCAAAACTAAAAGGAATTTTTTCAGCAATAGGTGGTTTCATTTGAATGTCTTCCTCATTTGAACTAGGTCTACAACTAGTTAAGCTTAAAAAAATAATGATCCAAATAATACGCATAATTTATTCTCGATGTAAAGTTAAAAGCAAAATTATTAATAAGATAAAAGTTCCGCAAATGCTTGTCTCTATAGCATTAAACTGCAGCTTATGATATTGAATTTTGTTGCTATAATGCTTGATAATTGAAACTAGATAATCATCCAACCTTTGGCCCAATAATTTAATTTTAATAAAACCTTTATTTGAAATCATCAAAATATAAACAAATCCTCTTTTTATAATCGAATCATTCTTGAATTCATTCCGGAAAGATTGTTTAAATATAAAGCAAATAGCAATAGAACATAAAATAATTATTAATTGTTTTATCAAAGCATAATTACTAACGTAAGTTGAGTGTGTAAATGATCTACCCCAATAATTAATCATAGGACTAATATTTAAACCTACCAAAGCTATGCATAACAATAACAAACTTGATTTGGTGTAAATATTTAAATTGATGGTTATCTGCTGGCTAGAATTTATATATTCTCTAACCGATAATATAATACATAGTAATATAGTTGGTAAATAACTGATGAAAGCCGCCAAATTATTTTTTAATCCAATTAGCATTGACACTTTGGCGTAAAAAATTAAGGTCAATGGAAATGACATCATACTAAAAATAGCAATTACTAAACTAATTTTGAGTAGCATGCTATCTGCTTTTTTGAGTTCAGAGCAATATAAAACACTATTATCTGCATAGATACCTGAACAAATAGTTAAAAGACATTTATATAAAATATGGATAGAAATATATATAATGAGACTTTTTATAGCAAATTCATCATCAATACTTGTGCCAATTAGCATAAGACCTATTTGAATTAAACTTAAAAAGCAGAGTAATCTTCTAATATTATTTTCTTTGATAGCGCAAACTATGCCATAGATTATAGTAATAATACCAAGAATTGCTAAAATTTGTTCGCCTCTAAATAGTTTAATAATCAATAGCAATGACGCTTTTGTGGTAAAATTTATTAGATATACTAGTCCATCCCGAGAAGCATGGGGATAACAATTAATGAGCCAAAATGAAAATGGAAAAGCAGCAACGTTGACAAGGCAGCTAAAGAGCATCAACCAATATATGTAAAACTCAATTGTTAATATAGTAAATTTGCCATGCATATGCTCCAGCATGACTATTTTGGTATTGCCGGTATTTATCAAATAAATAATTGCAATCAGCATCAGGCTGCCACTAAACAGATGAGTAAGCAAATATTGCCTGGCTAAATTAATGTTTTTTTCGCCACCATTGATAAAAATAAGCATACTAGCAGTAATCATCATTATTTCTAAGCAGCAAAACATGCTGAGCCAATCAATAGCTAAAATGCAGCCTAAGCTAGCGCTATAATATACATTACCAATGATGATGGTCTTTT
>JAKONF010000123.1 GCA_022702085.1 Rickettsiaceae bacterium
TCTGGAATCATCCCATTTGCTTCTCATGCTATTTGTGAATTTAATTGGCAGCATTATTTTAAAGATAAGTTAGTAGAGATTGGCGCATTTATTAAACAACATGAGATGCGTATCTCTATGCATCCAAGTCAATTTGTCTTAATTAATGCTCTAAATCCACAAATTATAGCAAACAGCATAGCAGAGCTTCATTATCATAGTGAATTTTTAAATGCTCTGGAACTTGACGATCAAGCAAAAATCCAGATACATGTTGGTGGAATATATGGAGATAAATTAGCATCTATAAAGAGATTTATAGAGAATTATAAAAATTTGCCTTTCAATATAAAGAAGAGGCTGGTTATTGAGAATGATGATAGATTATATAATTCCAATGATTGTTTACATATTCATCAGCATACAGGTATTCCTATAATTTTTGATAACTTACATTTTTATTGTTTAAATGATGGAGAAAATTTAATGGATGCGTTATTAGCTATAAGGAAAACCTGGAATGCCAGCGTAGATGGAATACCAATGCTTGATTACAGTACCCAAGATCTCACTAGTCCAAATATAGGAAAACACGCAAAAACTATTGATATAGAAGATTTTCATGAATTTATAACTCTCATCAAAAATTTAGATTGTGATATAATGTTAGAAATCAAGGACAAAGAATTAAGTGCTGCCAAAGCTTTAAAAATTATGCTCAGTATATAGTATTATAATAATTTATTGCTTTGAATGATCTTGAGAAGTAGTATAAAGATACTAATTTTCAATTTGGAGCATTACAATGAATAACGACGCGATATCCACTTTAAATCATCTCATTACAATTTGTGAAGATGGTGAAAAAGGTTTTAGAAAAGTATCCGAAGAAGTTACAGAACCAGAACTAAAAACTCTTTTTGATAATTGCGCTGAAGGATGTAGTCAAGCGATACCTGAACTGCAAAAAAAAGTTACTGAACTTGGTGGCACTCCGGAAGATAGTGGTAGTTTTGCTGGAGCTGCACACAGAATCTGGGTAGATATTAAAGCTAAGATTACCGGTAGAGATACACTTGGTATTTTAGAGGAATGTGAAAAAGGCGAAGACGTAGCGAAACATGCTTATGAAAAAGCCTTAGAAAAAGGATTATCAGCTGAAATTCATAATCTAATTCAAAAACAATATGAAGGTGTAAAGAAGAATCATGATTTAGTCAGAGATATTAGAAATAAATATCGTTCTGCAAAAAATAATTCTTAAATATCAATTAGGCTATTTTAAACTTTATCATTAAAATAGCCTGCACATTACATCTAAAATTAAAACTTTTTTCTTTCACAAGATAATGCTATAGTTAAGTTTGTAGTAATAGTATATTTTCCAGTTTCCCTAATTAAAATCAACATATAACCTCGAAGTAAAAATAATATACTCAATTTGATTTGACGTCATTTTCAGCTTATGTTTTTGTCATCACTTTTCGTTAAAAATTTGATACAAAAATTTTGGTTATTAAGAATGAAGAATACAAGAAATATTAGATAAATAGTAAAAAATAGCCAATCAAAAATATAAACTAGATTAATTTCCACTTGCTTTGTTCATAGTCGAATTTCATAAAATATATACTACCACAAGTACAAATTACTTTATAAGATTTTACTTTATCCACAAAACTAGGTCCTTCAACTATTTTATTACACATTAAACTGTTACTATGTAGAAAAGCTAAAAATCCTAATTTTTCTGATTCATGCTGAAAAGCAATTCTGTATGGCTGATTTTTAGCATATTCTTTGTCTATGTATGTGTTTGCAAGTTTATCAACGCAAGCTTTTTTTTCTTCAGGATTTAATGCGTAACATTGAAGATATGATAAATGAATTTCAGTAGGAGACTTTATAGCTGCAAATTGTCCTTGTTCTTTGATTAAATCATTTGGTGTTGATTGTACAGAAAAAGGTAAAATACAAAAAATTATAATAATTATATTCTTAATCATAGCTATCTTAATATATATGATGCAAAGTCTTATGACCTTTTAAATATAAGCTAAGTGGATGTGGTTTGCAATGAGTTTTTAACCATTCAATATACTAATTAGCTTTGTATTTTTATGTATTGAGAACTAAAAATTTTATTTTTTAGATAAGTATTTTTTGTATAACGACAATAACAACTACCGACCAAAACATCATCATTTTTAGCTTTTGATAATTTCTACTGATGATGCACAATAATGTAAGAACAATTATAGCAGGATAGGAGTATTCTAATATAGGGCTTAAAAAACTAGCAATTCCTGTAAAATTAAATAGCGAAACAACAAAAGACATTAATGTAGTGAAAAATAATATTATAGGAAATTTATCCGGTTTATATTGAAATAATTCGAGAAGATAATTGGCGTAAATATTGTTTAAAGCTACAGCAGTTGCCAAACATGAAAATAACATAGTAAAAGCTATAAAGATGGTAGCTTTGTCACCCATTACATGCATTGATATTGTTGGAAGCATCAATTGAGGTGCTATTCCTTCTAGTAAAGAAGCGTAATGAGCGCCTATATATACCAAACCTAAATATATCAATGATAGTAAAGTGGCTCCAATTAAACTAGGTTTAAGCGCATGTAAAATCATATATTTATCACTAAGAGAATCCGCTGCTAAAGATTGCATCCTTTTAAAAATGAACGAAGAAAAAAAGAAAGCCGCAAAAAGATCCATAGTTTGGTAGCCAGTCATAAAACCAATTGACATTGATTCTTTAATGGTTGTTGTATTATAAGTTGTTGGAGCATTTGATGCACATACCAATATTAAAATCAGCATAGTTCCCATTTTAATGGGGCTTAGCCATTTACCTAATATATTGATCATGATTTTATCTTTTAAACATAATAAAAATATTAAGCTACAAAAGACTACGCTAAATATGTATAAAGGTATTTCAGGGAATAAATATACGAATCCTCCATGAGCTACAGTTATACAACGAGGTATTATACCAAACGAGCCGAGTAAAGATAAGATGAATAGCGGTAAAATTATGCGAGCAGTAGGTCCTGCCTCTCCAAAAAAATCATTATAATTTCCTTTATATAATTTAATCACAAACAATCCTAAGAATGGCAAAAGGATACCAGTCAACATTAATCCCAAAAATCCATATAGCCAATTACTGCCAGTAAGTTGACCTATTTGTAAAGGAAAAATCAGGTTACCAGAACCAAAGAACATAGAGAATAAAGTAAATCCAAATATCAAAGTATTTTTGTAGTTAAACATAGAATCTCTTGGTAAATAAATTCGAGGATATTATAAGGTATATAATTTTATGTAAATATATTTAAAAAATAAATGAACTAAGACGAATTTACTTGACAAAGCCTATGGTACTTAGTACCATAGGCTTTAAATTAGTAGTATGCGCATATATGTCAATGTCAGAAGAACTTAAAATTGATTTTTCACAATTATTTAAAAATTCTCTAGGACTACGCGATATGACTCCTACTAGAATCAAAACGATTCGTAAATCATATAAAATGACTCAAGTAAACTTTTCAGATTTGATTATGGTTAACTATGAGACTTATCGGAGTTGGGAAGAAGGAAGAAGATTCCCTTCAAGTCCTGGTTACGCCATTTTATCCATTGCTGAAAAACATCCACAAATATTTGTGCAAAACAGAATGGAATTAATCAATAAAATTAAAAATTATAATATATAATATTTTAACTACTTCTTTAATTATTTTTAATTATCATTTATTTTTAATCATACAAATTCAATGAGAAGTTCCTTGTTTTCATTGTATAAACCTTTAGTTCGTGATATAATTAATTACTGTTATTTTGTAACAAATTAATAAATTTAGCTAAATCTTGATGAAAACTCGCGCATTTAACAATATATCTATAGCTAATGGTCTTCTAACAAAAACTTCCACAAACGTTTCAAAGCTTAAAGATGAAATTATATTCTATCAAAGTATAAGTAATAATAATATCTTGGCAAATTTATTCCCTGAATTTTTTTATCATAGCGAAGATTATAGTTCATACACTATTAAATATTTTCCATATAAAAGCCTTTCTGAATTAATAATTAACAATGAAATTGATCTTAAAGAGGGAAAAAATATTATTGATAAATTATTTAACATTTTACAGCAAATTCATTCTATTAAACAAACAAAGCTAAATTCAGTAGAAATTGATAAAGACTTTCTAATTCAAAAAACAATTGATAGAATAGCTCTGTTGCGTAATATCCCATCGTTCTCGGAATTAATTACCGATAATATTATATTCATTAATGATAAGCCTCATAAAACTTTTATACATTATCAAGAACTATTTATTAAAATAATACATGATTTTTTTGATAAAAATTCTAACTCTACAATAATTCATGGAGATTTCAGTTTTAGTAATATTCTTTATTGTCCTGTAACCAAAGATCTTAAATTAGTTGATCCAAGAGGTTCATTTGGTTTAAAGGGTATTTATGGACATCCATACTATGATTATGCAAAATTAATGCATTGTATAGATGGCAAATATGATTATATTGTCAATGATAAATTTGATCTAATTGAAAAATCAAATAAAAATTTCAGTTTTCATATACATAATTCTTCGCTATTAAATCAGATTTATTTATATTTTCTAACGCTACTAAATAAAAGTAATTTCAATGTAAAAATAATACGCCTTATTGAATCTTCACTCTTTTTAAGTATGACTCCTCTTCATTATGAGGACACTAAAAGACAAAAAGCTTTATTTTTAAATGGACTTATTATTATTAACAATTTTTTCCAAGCATAATTATGAGAATATGTATTGACATTGATGGTACTATCTGTGAGTTACGTCAGCCAAACCAAAGTTATCAAGACGTTGAACCGATAGTTGGTGCCGCAGATAAAATAAATTTCCTTAAAAAACAAGGGCATTATATTATTTTGCATACAGCAAGACATATGAAAACTTGTAATGCAAATTTGGGTCAAGTAATTGCACTTCAAGGTCACACGTTGATAGAGTGGCTTAAAAAACATAATTTTGAATATGACGAACTCTTATTTGGTAAACCATATGCTGATGTCTATATCGATGACAAAGGAATGCAATTCAAAGGATCTTGGCATGATACTTATAATGAATTAATTAATTTAAATATAAAATAATAAGGAAATTTTGTGAATATTATAATTCCAATGGCAGGACTAGGTTCTCGTTTTTCAAATAATGGATTTGAAATGCCAAAACCCTTAATTAATGTAGCTGGTAAACCAATGTATAGACATGCTGTAGATTGCTTACCACTCAATCTAGCTACAAAACTTATATTTATATTAAGTAGAAATGAATATTTAGATGTTCTAAGCAGTGATATTAAATTAAATTACGGTAATTATCCTCTTTCAATAATCGTTCAAGAAGGCAAACTTTTAGGACAAGCAGCAACAGTATTAGAAAGTGAACAGGCCGTAGATTTATCTGTATCAACTCTTATTCATAACTGTGATACATTTCTACTTATAGATCCAATCTGGGAAAGTATACTATCTAGCCAGAACGATGGAGCATTATTACTTTTTAAGAGCAAAGAAAGTAGATGGAGCTATGCTCTTTTAAATAAAGAAAATTCTAAGATAATCGATGTTAAGGAAAAGAAGGTAATATCAGAACATGCCTCTACAGGAACCTATTATTTTAAAAATTCTTCTGATTTATTTACATGCATAAAACTTATGATAGCCAATGACATCAAAGATAACAATGAATTTTACCTATCTACTGTATATAGAATGATGTTACAATATAACAAAATTATTTTACCCTTATGGACTAAGAAACTATTATGTTTCGGTACTCCTAAAGATTTAGTAGATTCTCTAAATGAAATAATAATTGATCCAAATATTTTGTCAAAATTATGATCAATGATTGTGATATATCTATTGTAGTCCAAGGCCCAATCATGGGAAAATCTTCATATAATGACGTTACCGAGCACTCTACAAAGTTGGTTTGCCAAAGACTTAGAGATCTTTTTCCTGAAAGTGAGATCATATTATCCGTAGCTGATGGTACAATAGTTGATGGAATTATATATGATAAAGTAGTATTTACAGCCGATCCAGGAGCAACTTGGTTTGATATAGATTCAAAAAATATCAAAATATTGAATAATTGTAATCGCATGATAGTCTCCACATTGGCAGGAATAAAAGCAGCATCAAGAAAATACGTATTTAAACTTAGATCAGATCTTTTTCTTTTATCAAAAAGCTTTTTAAAATATTTTTATAAATATCCTCATTTTGATGAAACATGTAAATTTGTAAAAAATAGAATTATAGCTTTTAGTATTTTTAGTTTAAAGTCTGAATATTCTCCAAAATTTATCATGCCAAGGCCATATCACATCAGCGATTGGGCATATTTTGGTTACAAAAAGGATTTATTAAGTCTGTATGATATCCCATTAACTACAGAACCAAAATTTTCTCAGTATTTTCTTCATAGAACAAAAAATTATCAAGATATATTTCCTACTCGTCTCTGGAAAATGTCTCCAGAACAATATGTTACTTCTAGCTTTTTCAATAAATTTACTAAGATAAATTTTAGTCACCTAGCTGATATTTCAAATGATAATGAAATGTTATCAGAAAAACTGATAGCTAATAATTTTTTAGTACTTGACCAAGATCAATTTTCTTTAATATCATTAAAAAATTTGTTTTTTCAGATATTATATGATCCGCTTTTATCTGATACATCTTTATTTTTTAGGACTTGGTTAAAGGATTATCATAATTATTGTAAGGTACCAAATAATTGGAGTTGGCTGAAGCAGAAGCTTCTTATAATACAACAATATATTACTTACAAAGTAAAAAACAAGGTGCTAAGATTAATAAATAGAAAATATCATCTTTATTACTGGAGAATTAATAAAAAGCTAAAAAATTTTGCTGTGTATTATGACGAGAATTCTCAATAAAATAACAGATGATTTAAGGTTTTTTAACTAACAAATTTTTCAAGATTTTAGTTTATTCACAAAAATTGTTGATAAAAGTATAAATCATTTATTATGTACTTTAATGCTATTAGCTAAGAATACTTTGCCTATATTTTGAGCATGAAATTATATCTTTGGATGATAATGTTTATCAAAGAAATTATTTACTATTTTGAATAGTCATAGACATGAAAGGATTAGCATAATAGATTTTTCAAGATAAAGAGAAAGATATGTAATTTCCTCTTTATCTTGAGATGATTTACAAAAAGTTTAACGTTTCTTATTTTTTGATTTATTCTTTTCCAACTTTGTAAAGATGTCGATTGCGCCGCCATGTTCACTTTTTGAGTATATAGCAGTATAATCATCTTTAGTAGGTAATTTATCATGTTCAAGCATAACTGTACCAACTTGTCCTTTAACGTGAACAAATTTTCCAAATTTATGATTATCTACATGTATGGTAGCTTCATTTCCGGGTTGGACCACAACTTCAAGGTGATCTCTAGGATCTAAAGGACCACCATTATCCGGTCTAATTGTTATCTTAACTTCACTATCTTCTCTATTAGTTACATATATATTACCAGCAGATACAGAAAATGTGGTTATCAAAGATGAAACTAATATAGCTTGTTTTAAAAATTTGTTATTCATGTTAACCCTAAAATATTTTTAATGTATTTATATTTTAGTCTTTTTATTAAAAAATACAAATATAATTGAAATTATTTCATTATTAATTTTGGGTACATGTCATTATTTAATAGCGTTGTTACAAATTGATTTGTATCTTGATAAGATGTAACTCCGTTTGACCGATGTTGACTAAGTTACAAACTTGATCATTTGGTATAAAAACAGAATCATTTTCAGATAGTTGCCTGGTTTCATCTATGGTAGAAAATTTTAACTTTCCTTGTACAATGATCCAACACTCATTTATGTCCATCTCAGAATGAATTGATAATTTTGCTTTAATTGATATTACTAGTTTTTTGATTTTATAAGAAGGACCATTATCAATAACTTCATAATATCCCCAATCATCAATGAATTTTGATTTTTTATTGTTAGGATAATTTACAGTATTTGCATCTATATTTAAATGATGATAAGCAAAATGTCTTACTTCTTCGACTTTT
Organism: Rickettsiaceae bacterium; assembly: GCA_022702085.1. Classification (GTDB taxonomy): domain Bacteria; phylum Pseudomonadota; class Alphaproteobacteria; order Rickettsiales; family Rickettsiaceae; genus JAKONF01. The sequence goes on from JAKONF010000123.1 coordinate 8,179, forward strand.
GATTTATCAGCTATAAAGATAACATCGTTAGTATTAACAACAATAATGTTATCTAAACCAAGCAATGCGGTAGATTTATTTTCTGATCTAACATAAGAGTTGGTCACACCACTTGCCATTACATCACCAATAAAATGATTATTCTGTTCATCTTTTTCGCTGAGCATCCACAAAGAATTCCAGTTACCTAGATCATGCCAAACAAAATCTACTTTGACCAAAATCAAATTATTTAAATGCTCCATTATAGCAAAATCTAAAGATATAGCTTCCATCTGCTCATATAAGTTACAAGATAATGTTGTTATGTTGTCAATCTTTTTAGCTTGTTTATATGATTCCAAACTTAGCATAAATAGTTGTGGTTGAATTAAATTAGCTTGCTTTAACATAAAATCTGCATCAAAAATAAATATTCCTAAATTCCAAAAATATCTATTATCTTGAAATATGTAGCCAGCTTTCTGTTTATCAGGTTTTTCAATAAATCTAGTTGCTTTGTATACTTGCTGGTCAATTAATTCATCTACTTCAATATAACCATAACTAACGCTAGCAAAACTGGGTTTAATACCCAAAGTTACTACGCCATCAGACGCATATCTAGTTGCTTTCTTGATCTCTTTTATATATTTATCACTTGTTTTACTTTTATCATTGTCATCTTCAATATAATGATCTACTGGCAATAACAAAACATATCTAAAACCTTGTTCTTGAGCAATACAGCTAGCAATAATTGCACATGGCGTAGTACTTCTCATGCATGGCTCTAGAACTATATCTATTTCGATATTTATTTCACTAGCTTGCTTTAGAATAACATTTTTATATTCTATATTAGTAAATACTATTGGCTTACCAAAAACTTTATTCCTTAATAAAGTTTTTTGCAGCATACTTAAATTGCCAAATATTTGATTAAATTGTTTAGGATAATCAGGATTTGATAATGGCCACAATCTAGAACCTATACCACCAGTCATTATCACGGGTTTAATTATTAAAATAAAATAGCCTTTTTATAAAAAAAATTGAAATCACTGATAACATTAGTTTAATAGAAATGCAATAAAATAATGTGGTATTTTTGGTAAGTGAGTTAATTGTTATTATACAATAATTGGTAAAATTTTCTTTTACTTTAATTTATGTTATTATACAAAAAATTAAATTTCTAAAAAAATGCATATCAATTTAATACAAAGCTCACCTAAAATTGGTGATTTTGATCATAATTTTACCCTAATAAACAAATATTACCAACAAAGCTTAAAAAGCAAATGTGATATTTGTTTATTGTCAGAATGTTTTACCACCGGTTACCCTGCTAAATATTTATTGTTAAACAAAAGTTTTATTGAAGCTTTGAATAATCATATTAAGCTTTTATTACCTAATATTAGTAATACTACTTTGTTACTTCCAACTCCATTATATAAAAATAATAAATTATATAATGGAGTACTCGCCATAAAAAATGGTCAAGTTATAGGCTCAACTACCAAAACTATTTTAGCAAGTTATAAAAATTTGGATTTTAAATATTTTGCTTGTGGTAAGCCATCAATCATTGAAATTGATAATAAAAAGATAGGTATACCAATTGGTGAAGATTTAGAGCAATCAGAAATATGCTTGCATCTAAAAAATTTAGGAGCTGAATTATTATTAGCACCCAATGCTTCAGTATACGAAAAAGATATCTTTACTGTAAGACTCAATACTATAACTGACAGATATAATGAAACTCAATTGCCAATAATCTACTGTAATCAAGTTCAAGTTCAAGATGGCCTAATTTTTGATGGTAGAAGTTTGGCCTATGACGGTGATGTCAAAGCTTTGCTACCAATATTTAAGGAATCTATAAGCAGCATTGAAATCAACAATACGCAAATTGCTAATAAAATTATAGATATTCCTACTGTAGATTATTTGGATGAGGTTTACAGTGCTATGGTTTATGGTCTAAGAAATTATTATTCAAATAATAATTTTGAATCAATTATCTTAGGCCTCTCTGGAGGTATAGATTCTGCTCTGGTAGCTGCAATTAGCGCCGATAGCGTGGGCCCTGCTAATGTTACTGCTATAATGATGCCTTCAAAATTTACTAGTAGGAACAGCCTTGAAGACGCTTCAAGCATTGCTAAATCTTTGGGATTGAATTACCGAATAATTTCTATAGATGAAATGTTACTCAGTGCCGAGAAATCTATAGGCAAAATGA
>JAKONF010000137.1 GCA_022702085.1 Rickettsiaceae bacterium
ACAAATTCAACCTTAGCAGGCGCAAAATGAGGTTGCTGACCAGTAGGTAATACAAAATAACCTCTAGGATATGGATTGTAACCATCATCTTTTTGCATTTTGAGTACTTCTTCTAAAGAAGCTAGACGAGTATTGTTCATTCCTAGAGGCACAAAAAATTCCTCTTTAAAGAAATCGCTTAACAATTTATTACTCACTTTTTCGATAATTAGACCTAGTAATACATAATTTGTATTAGTATATTTGTGAATCTTAGCTGATTTTAAATCTACCGGAAAAGAGGCGGCATGATGAGCTATTTGACGATTAATATCACTATGAGGCAAAGATGAATCAATTTTCATATTCATGAAATATTCAGCAATGCCGCTGGTATGAGTTAATAAATCATGAATAGTAACTTCATCTGCCCAACTAGGTACCTTATTGTTTGCCCAAATATTTGATTCTTTATTCAAATATTTGCTGACTTTGTCATCAACATTTAATTTACCTTGATCTTGCAGCCGCAATATTCCAGCAGCAGTTATTGGTTTAGTGCCAGAAGCAATAGGCATAATTTGATCTGGCTTTAATTGTTCATCACCAATAGCATAAATACCTTTAGCTCCTCTTAGTATTTCTTGATCTTTGCTGGCAAAAATAAATGTACCGTTAAAAAAATGATTTTGTAAGTATGCTTGCGTAGCATACTTAACAATATCTTTGTCTGCAGCAGTGGTTAGAAAATTGCTAAGTATTATAGTTAATAGTAAAATATATTTTTTCATTTTTTATATTCCAATGATTAATTGTTACTTTTATGTTTTAAAGTCGGTAATAATGAGATATTTAATTCTTTTAATTGTTTATCATCTACTTTACCTGGTGCATGCATTAGTAAATCTTGAGCTTGTTGATTAAACGGAAATGCTATAACTTCTCTGATATTGATCGCATTAGCAAGCAGCATAACAATGCGATCAATACCTGGAGCAATGCCACCATGAGGTGGAGCACCATATTTAAAGGCTCTAATCATACCTCCAAATTTTTGATCAACTTCCTCTTCACTATAGCCAGTTATAGCAAAAGCTTTATACATTAGTTCTGGTTTATGATTTCTGATAGCGCCACTAGATAATTCAACGCCATTACACACAATGTCATATTGATAAGCTTTAATGTCTAAAAGTTTTTCCTGTGTATCAGCATTCTCTATTGCATCTATGCCACCAACTGGCATGGAAAAAGGATTATGGAAAAAATCAATTTTACCATTATCTTCATTTAATTCATAAAGAGGAAAATCAGTTATCCAGCAAAATTCAAAATTATCTTGAGCAATTAAATTTAAGTCTTCACCAAGTTTAATTCTGACTTTACCGGCCAAATTTGCTGCTTTGATAGGTTTATCACTCGAAAAAAATACTGAATCTCCGTTACCTAAACCAGCTACTTCCTTCAGTTCAGCTAATTTTGCAGCAGATAAAAATTTAGCCACCGGTCCTTTAGCTTCGCCAGTTTCGCTGAATTGAATGTAACCAAGACCTCCAGCACCTTCAGAGATGGCAAATTCAATCATCTTATCAAAAAAGCTACGCGGCATAGAGGCAGTTTTTGGCGCAGGTATTGCCCTAACAATTGCTCCTTTTTGAATGTTATTCTTAAAAATAGTAAAATCAGAATCTTTAAAAATATCCGTAACATCACTTATGACGATTGGGTTACGCAAATCAGGCTTATCGATGCCATATTTCAGCATAGCCTCAGCATATGGTATACGCACAAAAGGATAATTTGAAACTTTTTTATCAGAAAACTTAGTAAATACATGATGCATTATTGGTTCAATGGCTGCAAAAACATCTTCTTGAGTAACGAATGACATTTCAATATCTAATTGATAAAACTCACCAGGTGAGCGATCTTTCCTAGCATCTTCATCCCTAAAGCAAGGCGCAATTTGAAAATACCTATCAAATCCCGAAACCATCAAAAGTTGTTTGAATTGTTGCGGTGATTGAGGTAATGCATAAAAGCTACCTGGATGCATTCTGCTAGGTACTAGAAAATCTCTAGCTCCTTCAGGAGAACTTGCGGTTAATATTGGCGTTTGGAATTCTATAAAACCGCTGAAGATCATCTGTGTTCTAAATTCAGAGATAATTTGCGAACGCAAAATTATATTATTATGTAGCTTTTCGCGGCGCAAATCTAAAAATCTATATTTTAGGCGAGTCTCTTCTGGAGCTTCTTGATCAGAATTAACCGTAAAAGGTAAAGGATTTGCTTCGGACTCAATAATTAGCTCTTCGATTAGTAATTCTATTTTACCAGTTGGAATTGATTCATTAATTGTTTCATCAGTTCTAGCTAATGTTTGTCCTGAAACAGTTATTACCGTTTCGCATTTGAGATTGCTAGCTTTTTCTATTAGATAGGAAACGCGATCATCAAAAACTAATTGCGTTAAACCGAAATGATCTCTAAGGTCTATGAAGATGACATTGCCATGATCTCGCACTCTATGTACCCAACCTGAAAGTTTTGCTTTTTCTCCAACATGATTAATGTTAAGTTCATTACAATTATGAGTCCGGTATTTATGCATTTTAAAAAATTATCTGAGTAAATAAGTAGATAAGTATATAAATATAGATATTTTAATCAATTAAAATATCCAAAATCAATGAAATTACAGAAAAATTCATGATCTTAATCGATTGTCAACTTGAGCTAGATAAATTTTGTAGAGCTATTAGCGAAGAAAAGATAATTAGTATCGATACTGAATTTGAACGAAGTAATACTTACTATGCAAAATTGAGTCTTATCCAAATAGTTAGTAAGAATTATCAAATAATTATAGATGTATTAGCAAAACTTGATTTAACACCTTTTAGAAAATTACTACAAGAAGTAAAAATTTTAAAAATTTTTCACGCATCTAGGCAAGATTTTGAAATTTTGTACAATATCTTTGGTGAGATTCCGCTAAATATTTTTGATACTCAAATAGGAGCTAAAGTTATTGGTTTTGGCGAAAGCTTGAGTTATGCAGATTTGTGCTGGCAAATTTGTAAAGTAAAGCTGGATAAAACAAATCAGTTTTCCAACTGGCTAAAGAGGCCACTTTCTACTAGCAAATTGAATTATGCAATTAATGATGTTTTATATTTGGAAAAAATATATGAATTCATACAAAACAAAATTAAGCAAAATGGACTTGAAGATTTATATTCAAAGGAATTAGTTAAACTAATGTCTTTAGATAACTATAAATTCGATGTAAACAATGCTTGGAAAAAAGTAAAATTCAAAAATATTTCAAAAAAGTTTGAAGAACGTATAAAACAAGTAGCTGCTTTTAGAGAAGAATATGCTCGCATGCTTGACATACCACGTAGGCATCTTTTGACAGATGAGGAGTTAATGAATATTTGTAAAATTTCTCCAATAAACAATCAACAATTAGAAAAAATAAATATCAAAAGTCGCTATTTTAAAAAAAATAAACTTGGCGTAAGATTACAAGAACTATGTTTAGCTCTTAAAAAAGATGAATTTTAAGAATTGTTCTTTGTCTTTGACAGATTTTAACTGCTATTATATATTTCGGCCAATAAATAGATCATCTCAAAATATAAGGATACATAAATGAAAAGAATTTTAATGGTTATTTTAATAATTTTTTGTTCAGGCAAAATTTGGGCGATTAATGATGACTATCCAAAATCAAAACAAGAAAGACAAGCTGATGATATAGGATCAATTGCAGGTGAAGAAGGGATAACTTTTAGACCTGGAAAAATTAAAAATGAATCTACTAAAGCGATTATCAGCCCTGGTGTTAACAAATATCTATGGCAAGCATCTATTGAGATTTTGGATACTGCTCCATTAGCTTCCGTAGACAGTCCAACTGGAATTATTATTACCGATTGGTATGAGTCAGATGACAAATTGGGTTATAATATCAAAGTTAATATAATAATAAAGGATGATGTAATCGATCCAAGTGCGATAGAAGTGAAAGTTTTTGAAAGAGTTAAAAAGAATAATAAATGGGTTGGGCAAACTGATCAAACAAAGCTAGCAAGTAACTTCGAAGAAAAAATCATTAGGCGAGCTAGAGAAATATATATTAAAGAGAATAGATGATGGCTAGACAAAGCATTGAGCAAAAATGGCAAGATTTATGGGAACATAAAGGAGCTTTTGTAAGTGATGAGAATAGCTCTAAACCTAAATATTATGTACTTGAAATGTTACCTTACCCTTCAGGTAAAATTCATGTAGGACATTTACGTAATTATACGATTGGCGACGTACTTGCCAGGTTTCTAAAAGGTAAAGGATATAACGTTCTGCATCCTATGGGTTGGGATGCCTTTGGGTTACCTGCTGAAAATGCTGCAATAAGTCACGATACTCATCCAGCAGTTTGGACTTATGCCAATATCAAAATTATGCGAGAGCAGTTAAAATCAATAGGCTTATCTTATGACTGGAACCGCGAGATAGCTTCATGCCATCCGGAGTATTATAAACATGAGCAAAAATTTTTTTTGCAGTTATATAAAAAAGGCGTAGCTTATCAAAAAGAATCAGTCGTTAATTGGGATCCGGTTGATAATACTGTGCTTGCCAATGAGCAAGTAGTAGATGGCAAGGGTTGGCGTTCGGGAGCTTTAGTCGAGAAAAAATACCTCAAGCAGTGGTTTCTAAAAATTACTGATTATGCCGAGGAGTTATTGTCTAGCATTGATGATCTAAAAGGCTGGCCGCAAAATGTACGAGTTATGCAGGAAAAATGGATCGGTAAAT
>JAKONF010000142.1 GCA_022702085.1 Rickettsiaceae bacterium
CTTCCTGACGTATTAGTAATGACTGCTACGCCAATTCCTAGGAGCCTTACTCTTACAATGTTTGGTGATTTAAGTTGCTCGAAATTAATGAGTAAACCACGTAACCGCTTGCCAATAATTACCACGGCGATCCCAATTACTAAAATCAATGATGTAACTCAATCAATTTTGCAAAAAATTTCAATGGGTGAGAAAGTTTATTGGATATGTCCACTGGTATCTGCTAGAGAAAATGAGATGAAAAACAGCGAATCAGGGGACATGGATAAGGTGATATTAGCAGATGCGGAAGGTAGATTTGAGAATCTCAACCAATTATATCCTGGTATAGTGGGTTTAGTTCACGGTAAATTACGCGCAAATCTCAAAGATGAAGCGATGATTGAGTTTAAAAATGGTGATAAGCAAATTTTAGTAGCAACTACTGTTATTGAGGTAGGCATTGATGTACCAGATGCAACTTTGATTATCATTGAAAATGCCGAAAAATTTGGTCTTACGCAGTTACATCAGTTGAGGGGTAGAGTAGGTAGAGGTAACATACAATCTCATTGTATATTACTATACAATCCACAAAGAATTAGTGTAAATGGTAAAAAACGCTTAAAAACAATGCGTGATAGTGAAGATGGTTTCTATATCGCTGAACAAGATCTGTTACTTAGAGGTAGCGGTGAGTTACTCGGCAAGCGTCAAAGTGGGGAGCCACAATTTTTCTTTGCAGATATTTCGCGAGATTCTAAATTACTTATGCAAGCGAACCTTGAAGCTGAAAATATAACAAATTCTGATTTTAATAACTTACAAATAAAACTTTTTGCTAAAAATTCGAGTAATAAAGCTAATTTCTCATAAAATCTATTCAATATTAGTTCTGTTTATCATTAATTCTGCAAATTTTTTCTAATTTGCAAATTTTGCATTAAATCTGTAGTATCGGCGACTTTTTTAGGTTGAAAAATTGAACCAGTAAATTTGATTCCCATTTTAGCAATATTACGATTTTCATAATTTCTGCCTAAAGATTTTTCAATAGTATAAAAAGTAAGCGAAGACAAGAAATTAATATTGAAATCATAAATATTGAACGAGCCAGCAGCAATGCCTGAGGAATAATTAGTTTGAAATTTAGCATCTTTGATAGTGGTAATACCACTCGCTAATTCCAAATCACCTTTAAGCGAACTGATTTGAGTTTCACCAGTGAGTAGCGCAGTTTTCATATCATTAGGAAGCTGCTTAAAATCATAATTAACGGTATTGATATTTTCAATAAAATTATCAATTGATATGTTTTTTAATTTAAGGTCTTTTACTACTAAATTAGATTTGGAATATAGATTATAAAGTTGCTTCTCTAAGCTATCGCCATTAGTTGTGAACATGCCATTAAAACTAGCAGCTCCATCAACGTTTAGCATATTTTTAGGCAAGGCACTTGATAGCTTTGATAAATCCAAAGAATTTAAAGCATAGGCAAAATTTATGGTATATGGGTCAAGTAATATACTACCTTGTCCTTTAAATTCTCCACCAAGAAAATTGGCATTAAAGTTAGAAATCAATAAAAGAATATTATCATTTTCACCAGTAAACTTAATTTTTTCAATAGCAAAATCTTTATTATATATTTTAGCAATGTTAAAATCCCAACTTAAATTAATTTTATCTAGACTATAATTATCTAAGATATTATTTCTCAAAGCTAGCAAAGTACTTGGACTGATGGATTCAATAGGTAAGACTGCATTATTTATTTTGATATCTAATTTTGGTTTTATATTTTTTACATTTAAATTCGCATCTAGGTTTACGTAATCAACACCATTATTCAAATATAAATTGTTAAGGGCAATTTGATCATCTTTGATAGCTAGTAATAAGTTGATATTATCAAATTTAAACTTATCTATATTTAAATCATTGAAAGTAATATCAAAATTGCCCAAATAAGACAATGTTCTGATTGGGATGAATTTATTTATATAATCTTTACTTTTCATGTTTTGAAAAAGGGATTTTGCGTAAGCATAAAGAGGAGAAATTACAGGATAATTAAATTTATCAAGATCGAGCCCTGAGAAATTGAGAAAACCGCTGAATCTAGGTGTTGACCCTATGAGCTTAGCTGAGACTATGCCAGTTAATTGTGCATCATTAGTTTTTAAAATCATGTTACTAAAATATAGATCAATTAAACTACATTTTAAATCAGTCATTAAGCTGAAAGGTGAAGGAGTTTTATTAAAACTATCAATGCCCATAGTTTGCAGTAAAATATTTATATCTTGATGCTGTAAATTCAGTTTGCCATTGAATAAACTTCTGAAATTATTATGAGTTATTTCGCCATCTATAGCGAAATATCCACCAGAAGCAATTTTTCCTGAGAAATTTTTAACTAAAATACTATCTTTACTTGTGCCTGATATAAATTTAACGTCATTAATTTTTTTGCCATTAGCCAATAAAACTTGATCTACGACAATTTCTGCAATGATACCTCTCATAAATGATGAAAAATAATTACTACTTTTAAATTTATTAAAATTATTGTTGTTATTTTTTTTAGAGGAGGATAAATCAATTTGGCTTAGTCGTAAATCAAGCTTCAAAGGTTCATTAGAATTTTTATTTAGCAAAAGAGAACCTGAACCTTTCAACCAATTAGAATCAAACTTTAAATCAGACAAAGTAATTGATTCATCTTGCATAGAGATATCAAAAGTAATGTCTACTGGTTCAAAACTCAAATTGCTATCCCACATAGAACTTAGCTCAGGTAGGTTATCATTTACAAAATGAGCCATATTTTGTAATTTTAGCTGAGCTTTACCGCCAGATAGCACAAAATTTTGATAAGTTTCGTTAAGATCAAGAATATAATGTGGATTACTTAAATTAAACTTAAAATCAACCTTATTTGTTTCAATTTTAAATGAACCAGCAAATTTACCAATATTTAGTAGCTCACCAGCGAAAGTACTGTTTGCTTCATCTGGATCTAAAGAAAAGTTTTTGATCACTATCTTATGTTTATTTGTACTGTTAATTATCGTAAGCTCATCAATATTGACATCCACGTCAATTACATTTCGTTGAATCAATTCGCCAATCAGCTGTTCATGATTTGCTAAATTAAAAACTGATTCAGGCAAGTATATTTTAGCATTCTGAATGTTTACAGTTTTTACTTCTGGTTTGAGTTTTAAAATAGACAAAAAAGAAAAATGTATTGCTAGACCTTTAAGCTCAACTTTTTCTTGTTCATTGAGATTATCAACTTTTAATACTGGCCAAGGAAACTTTTTTACTTGAAGATGACCTAAGTCTTGTGGATGAAAATCAATTTTTATAGATTTATAAAAATTCTGATATAGCTGCTTATAATCAGGAAGCATTAACAAAACATAAAATAATGTCGTAAGGATGGCAATGCTAACAACACTAACTATAGCGACTTTATTGTTTTTAAGATTACCTAACAATTTCATACCATTTTTATATCTAACTTATTCTATAATAGCTTGAGCAAATCATAATTTAAAGGCAATTCAATGATAGTAGAAAACAAATTAATTTTAGTTGGTGTAATAACTGCAGCTAAAGGCATTAAAGGTGAAGCAGTAATCAAATCTTTTACTGAAAAAAAAGCAGATTTAATCAACTTAAAACTAGTAGACAACCAAGGTACGCAAATTAAACTTAAGTTTGTTAGAAATAATAACAAGGAAGAACTAATTTGCCGTGTTAATAATCATCAAACTCGTAATGAAATTGAAACATTACGTGGTACTCAGTTATTTTGCCTAAGGGTTGATTTGCCTAAATTAGATCAAGATGAATTTTATGCTACTGATTTAAAAGATAAAGTTGTAGTGGACAAAAAGCTCAAACATATTGGTTTTGTACGTAATATACTTAATTATGGAGCTGGTGATTTGATTGAACTTGAATTTAATAATGGGCAAAAAGAGTTATTTGCTTTCAGTGCTAAAAATTTTCCAGA
>JAKONF010000149.1 GCA_022702085.1 Rickettsiaceae bacterium
AAATTTAAGGTACGTTATGCTCTATCATTAACCAAAACTTAAAAGGTAATTGTGATGGTGTAATATATTTTATCACTTTCACTACTGATCTAAACTTATTAATCCTGCAATTATCATTTCTGAATTATCAGTAATTATAGCTTGGTTTACTAATTCCTGATCTAAATTTTTACTCAAATCTAAAATTTTGTTTATATTGTATAATTCTAAAGCTTTTTGAAGCAATTCAAAATGATTTAATAATTTGTTATTGTATATAACTTCTGAAACTTGTTTGACTTCAATATTTTTATTTGTTTGATATCCATTATTACTTTTCTCTGCTATCTTATTCTTAAATAATTCAACTATTTCTATGCTATTTTTTAATATTGAATTCGAAGCTACGTAATTTTTTGTTAGCTTAATATCTTTTGATTCTATTGTTTTTACGTATTTTTGTGATACTAAGTCTAAAGCCGTGAATCCTTTTTTATCTTTAACATTTATAGTTTCTAAGCTCATTTTTTCAAGTAGAAATTTGATCGTTTTTATACTACTATTTGCGACGATTCTATGTAATAAGGTTTGACCTTGCTGATCAATTATATTGAGTAATTCTGGCTTCTCTTTAATCAGCCAGTCAACCACTTTAAAATTACGTTGGCAAGCTATATGGTCTATTATTTTGCCTTCTGAAAAGCGGTAATATTCTTTGATAGCTAAATCTTTCTTACCTAAAACAAATAATAAATTACCTTTTTTAAAATAATTATCAATAGTTGCTGGGCTTGTTTTTATTTGTTTATCTAAAAGAGTTATTTGATTTTTGATCATTTCTAATGTTAATGTACTATAGACTGGATCATTGGCTTCTAATACATTCTTAATTTTTTCTGGATTTGATGCATTAATAATATATTCAAAAATTTTATCGTCTTTTACTAATAAAGAACCAGCTAAGTGCAACGCAGACCTGCCATTATTATCATCTAACTCTATAAGTTCAGGAGAAAGATATTTTAATAAATCGCTAATTATCCGCTTGTCTCCGCCTAAAGTAGCAAAATGAAGAGCACTCATGCCATTATTTGCTACTGCGTTAGTGAGCTCAAAGTAGCCAAGTCCATAAAGACTTGAAGCTGCTATGTAATTGCCTTTATAAGCTGCGTAATGCAAAGCTGTTAAACCGTTATTATCTTGGGATATAATTGTTTCTTTAGTCATTGATGTTAGTAAAGCTTTTATAATTTGATCATTACCGCCGATAACTGCTGAGTGTAAGGCGGTGCTTCCATCTTTGGCTACTGCATTGATAAAGGTTGAATTCATTGATTTAAGTAAAATTTCTACTAATTTATATTGTCCCCATTCTGCAGCCCAATGGAGCTTTGTTTTACCTTCAATGTCTAAAGCATGAATATCTTGCTGATTTGAATTTATTGTTATTTTTCCTATCTTCTCTTGTAAATGTTTTTGAGCAATTTCTACAAAAGATTCTACTGATTCTATCTCATTGGCAGCTATAACATTTTTCAGATTTTGTAGTATTATAGCTGATTTATCATCCAAATTATGTCTTATGTTTTCTTCAAGCTGCTGTGCAGCTTTGTTAAGTAAAATATCAATTTTATTATATTCGTTTAGCTCTTCTACATTAGTTAAAGATTCAGAGATAACTTGACCACAAATAGTATTAACAAAAATTTCAACTATTCTAGTTGCTCCTTTGAGTGAAGCAATGCTAAGTGGACTGTAGCCAAAATTATCTTTTTGATTGATCAAAGAAGTACCATCTTCTCTCATTTTATAAACTAACATTTCAACAACACTACTTTGATTACAATCAGTAGCAGCATGTAAAGCACTCTGACCATTATAGTCTTTAGCTGATAGTATGTTTGGCTCTTGCTCAATTAATAACTCAGCTAGTACCATATTACCTTTAGAAGCTGCTACATGCAGAGCAGTACGTCCTTTGGCATCTACTTCCGTAATCAACTTATCAAATAATAATTTTGCGATATTGCTGTGGCCTCTTTGAGCTGCTATATGAAGAACTGTGTTGCCTAAATTATCTTTTTGTTTATCTCCTAATTTATTAAGGAGTAATTTAGTAACTTGTTCGTAGCCATTATATACTGCTTGATGAAGAGCAGTATAACCATTGTTAGCTTTTATAGCCACTATTTCTGGATTCATTCTAGCAAGCAAAAGTTTAGCAATTCTCTCACTATTAGTGTGATGAAGAGCAGTATGGCCATCATAATTTATAAAATTAAGTGTTTGTTCGCTAACTTTAGTTAGTAGTATATTAGCTATATCGTTTTTATGAGACATTAAAGCTAAATGCAAAGCAGTATTACCGTTACCTTCGCGAGCATCAATTACTCTTTGATCTAATTTTATGCTGCTATTATTTTCTTCATTAACTAAAAGCTTAACTATTTCTGTTCTACCGTTGCTAACTGCTTGATGTAATACTGTATAGCCATTGCTTGCCCGAGCATTGATAGCTTCTGGAATAACTTCATATAACTTTTTAAATATTTCAATGCTAGTTGCGTAATGCAAAAGAGTAAAGCCACTATTATCTTTGATATTTAAAATTTCTGGAGTAGAAATCAAAAACTTTTCAAGCAACACTTTAACTACTTCATTGTAACCAGCTTTGGCAGCTAAATGTATGGCTGTAGAGCCAGTGTTATCTTTGCTAATTGCATGTTTAAGTTCTATTCTACCTAAAAGAAGCTTTACTACTTCCGTACGACCAGTTTTTGCAGCTTGATGAAAAGCAGTAATTCCATCTGTACCTTTATGGTTAATTATTTCTGTAGTTCTATTTCTATCAAAATATTCTAGTAATAACTCAGCTATTTCTTTACTAGGAGCGTGATGAAGAACTGTATAACCTAAATAATCCTTGGCAAAGACAGTAGTTTTTTCTAAATTATTGAGCAACTTTTGAACTAAGCTATATCTTCCGCCAATAACTGCTACGTGCAAGGCAGTATAATAATAACTATCGTTAGATTTATTATTTTTAGCTTCACTCGTCATTGATGATAAAAGCTTGTCAATATTAGCTTCAGTGGCATAATGCAGTAAAGTGCGGCCTGTACTACATTTTAAACTTAAATTTTCTGTTTGAGTTCGATCAAATAATAAATCAGCTATTTCTGTTCTAGAGTTAGATACTGCTATATGAAGAGCAGTATCTCCTCCTGTATCTTTAGAGTTTATTAGTACATCTGCTGTGCTTCTACCAAGTTGCTTTAGCAGTGTCTCTACCAAGATTTTATTATTATCACTT
>JAKONF010000050.1 GCA_022702085.1 Rickettsiaceae bacterium
ACTTAGTGTTACATCTATTCCCATATATTTCCCTTGTTAATTGTTAAGTTGTTTAAATTATAATTTAGCTTCTTAGTAAAATAGCATTTAGCTGATTGATCTTGTCAACGTTACCAAGCACAAAATAAACGCTCTGAATCAGTGATAGAATCTGCTTCACCTCATTTGAGGCTTCGACGATGTTTGCTGAGAGTAGATCATTAGCTGCTTCTTTATTGGCAGCTATTTGAGTGTTTAAGCTATCTATCGATCCATCCAGGATTGATTGCTGGCCAACCACTGAAGCGATCATTGACTTAACTGTCTCTGTTGCTGCTACTGCTATTGCGTCCGCTGACTTTCTGTTTGCTGGGGTTAGTATGTTACCTGCTGCAAGAACTGGGTTAGCATTAATAGTATCTGCCGTGATAATTGCTTCAAATGTTGCTTTTTTTTGCGCATAAAACTTACCAGTAGCATCAGTTAGTTTTGTCCCGTCCTGAATGAAACTAATAATGTCATCACCAACAATATTTCCCGGCAAAGCTATTTTATTTGTTATTACTGTATATTCTGTTGAAGTAGTAGCATTTGTTATTTTCTTATCATCAGCAAGATTCTTTTCAATATCAAGTATGGATCTATATGCAGAAATAGCATCTGCAGAAATGTAAGGGCTTGCAGCGTCCAAAACAGCATTAACAGTTTGGTTGAAAACGACATTAGCACCTTCAAGATTATTAGCTCCGACAGCTGCTGCTGCTGCAGCTTTTGCAGCTGTTAATATTGTTAATTGTTCTGGAGTTAAAGTGCGAGCATTACCAGCTGTATCTTTAGCAGGATCAATATCTTTGATAGCCTTCGCAACTTCATCACGTGTACCTTTACTTCCGAGTACTGTTACAATCTCTAAAAAAGTTTTTGTTGCAGCATTTTTCAGATCTATAGCTGTTTGAGTTATAGGAAATAATGGAGTAAGCCTGCCAGGAACAATAGTATCAGGATTCTTAAAATCAAGACCAGATAATAACCTTGGTATGTTGATTGAAATATTGTTGTTGAAGGTCTCGCCAACTCTGATTGAGAGAGCAGAGGCAGTTGCAGCTATTCCTTCTTTTGGTACTGTACCACCTGGTATTGCTTTATCAGTTGCATCTTTTGCGGCGTTATATACTACTGGGTTAGCAGGAGTTGTGAGTGAACCATCAAACAAAAGTTTGCCACCGAAGTTAGCGTTGGTAAGCTCAGAGATAATTGCAGCTACTTTACTTTGATACAGAGCATTGAGGTTAGCAAGCACGCCGCTATCTGCAGTATCAGCTTGAGCGATAGTTGTTCTCAGCTCAGTTAGATTGTCAAGCAAATCATAAAGATGAGATGAGGCAACGTCAAGCACCGTGCTGCCATACTTGGCAGACTCGGCCACTGCTGACAGCACTTTGGCTGTTGCCTCATTCTGCAGGCCCTTCAGCACTGACACCACGCTCTCGCTTGGGTTTTTCTTGCCTGTCATTAGTTTTTGCGTCGAGGAATCTATTTTACTTGCGGCGCTTCCCAAGTGTTTTACTGCATTTGTACTTAGTGTTACATCTATTCCCATATATTTCCTTATATTAATATTGACATAATATCTTGTATTTTACTTTACTGTAGAATAAAACACAATCTTAAAAAATTTTAACAATAATCATTAAGCAATTACTGTGCCATTTTTCAAATGAGGTATAATTAAAAAGGAAACAAATGTTAATCTTTCAACTATTTTTTTTCTAGAGGACATTTATATTTTACAAGATCTGCCTTGGTTTCTTTTAGCATCGCTTTAATCTCTGCTAATTCTCGTTGCAATTCTTGTTCGTTACTTGAAGGCTGATCGACAATATTTTTGGTTTTATTCAAAGAAGGATAACGATTTTTATATTTATCATCATCATTTTGCTTATGCGGAGGAAGCATTTTGGAGAAGTGAGCGTGCTTTCTTTTTTTAGCATCTTCTTTAAGCATATTTAAATACATTTGACGATTGAGTTTAGCTGGATCTACAGTTTCCGTAGTTTCATCGCTATCGTCTGAATCATCGTCATCGAGATTTCCTTCAATGACGTTTTTCTTTGCTTGTGAGATATATTTTTTGTTATACAAAGGAGCGCGCTTACCGCCTTGAAAACCTTTTCTGTCATATAATTTGTTGTTGGCTGATCTTTTAAAATAATTTGAAAAACCATCAACGCAGCTGGACAACAAAAACAGACTCAATAAACTCACTAGAAATTTTTTAAACATAGAGATATGTATAACTATTTTAAATTAAGTTAATCGCATAAAACATTAAACATTGCAATAATCATGGAGAATTTTAAGCTAAAGTTGTTTTATTATTTTCTCAACTGTGTCTGCAAGAATTTTATGCCCATCATTTTTTCTATCAATCAGAAGCTGGGAAGCATTAACTAGGCAACTTTTATCATTTATTATGCTAATAATTTGTTGGGCAAGCAGTTCAGCTGTTAATTCTTTTTGTGTTATGAGCCAACTAGCCTTGTTATCAGCCAGCGATTTAGCATTATGAAATTGATGATTCTCTGAGGCCAAAGGATAAGGTACAAATATAGCTGGTAGACCAATGGTAGATAGCTCTGCAATCGTTGAGGCGCCACTTCTAGAGATCACTAGATCAGCCATTTTGAATTGCTTATCCATGTCGAAAAAAAATTCCTCTAGTTGGTAATCAATTTTTAAATCTTTATAGATTTGACTTA
>JAKONF010000011.1 GCA_022702085.1 Rickettsiaceae bacterium
GTGGAGGCTTAAGATACAATAATGATAATGCTAAATTCATTGCTGCCGAAGGTAATATGCTTACTGGTGATGAAAACATATTTGAACTTAATTGTGACGTAATGTGGCATATAAATGATTTTGAAAAGTTTCTATTCAATGTTTTACGTCCTGAAGAAACAGTAAAAATTGCTGCTGAGAGCGCCATTCGCGAAATTATTGGTAAAACGCCAATCTCTTCAGTTTTGTCCAGCCAAAAACAAGAAATAACCAACGAGATAGAAATTTTAACTCAGAAAATCTTAGATGAATATAATGTAGGTATTAGTATTGAAAACGTACAATTATTAAAAGCAGAACCACCAGTAGATGTTATTGATGCCTACCGCGATGTGCAAACTTCTAAAGCTGATAAGGAACGCGAAATAAATCAGGCTCAAGCTTATAGCAACGATATTTTACCAAAAGCTAGAGGTGAAGCTGCTAAGATGTTACAGGAAGCGCAAGGCTATAAACAGGAGATGATTGCAAGAGCTGAAGGAGATACCAAAAGATTTTCCGCAGTTTATAAACAATATATTGCTAACAAACAAACTACCAAAGATCGTTTATATCTAGAAACAGTAGAAGATATCTTGCAAAACTCTAAAAAAGTTATCACCAATTCTAATGGATTGCTACCTCACATGAGTGTAGGACAACAATATGTACAATAATATGATAAAAACTAAGAATAGTAGGATCAGTTAGATGAATAAAATTTATTATACAATAGCTTTAGCAATAACTTCATTAATTCTCTTAAGCGGTGCTTTATTTACTGTAATGCAAAATCAAACCGCAGTGGTTTTTCAATTTGGTGAAGCAGTGCGCACCGTGACAAAACCTGGCTTGAATATTAAGGTACCATTTATTCAGAATGTTGAATTTTTTGAACGCCGTATTATGCACGCAGAAGCTGAAGCTAAAGAACTTACAGCTTCTGATGGTAAGCGAGTTATTGTTGATGCTTTCGCTAAATTCAAAATAGTGGAACCTATAAAATTTTATAAAACAGTTCATAATTATCAAGGCGTTAAAATTCGTCTAAATAAAATCTTAGAATCCTCGATGCGGAAAGTTATTGGTAGAGTACCCCTAGTTACTCTACTTACTGGCGAGCGATCAAACGTTATGCTCAGTATTCGTAATCAAGTTAATGAAGAAGCACAAAGTTTTGGTTTAAATGTGATAGATGTGAGGATATTGAGAGCCGATTTACCGAAAGAAAATAGTGCAGCTATTTATAGTAGAATGCAAACAGAACGCGAAAAAGAAGCAAAGCAGATTAGAGCTGAAGGTCAAGAAGCAGCAACTGTAATACGTTCTGAAGCTGCTAAAAAAAGTCAAATAATCCTGGCAGAAGCTTACATGCAAGCAGAGAGCATTAAAGGTGAAGGAGATGCTGAAGCTGCTAAAATTTACAATGCTGCCTATTCAATTGACCCTGATTTTTATAAAATTTACAAATCTCTTACAGTTTATAAAAACATTTTTAGAAAAGATGGTAATCTATTTATCTTATCACCAGATGCTGAATTTCTTAAATACTTAAATCTAGGAAAATAATTTTATGAAAAAATTTGAAACTACATTTACCAGTTTAATTATAGCTATTCTCATGCTTACTAGTTCATCTTTAGCTTCTGAAGCTTTAATTTCCAAACCTACAGCAAATTTGCCTTCGCCCATAGCACCAATTGCTGGTGTGACGATTAGCCTTGCCGATATTGTAGAACCTCTTATGCCGGCGGTAGTAAATGTTTATACATCTCAGCATATTAAATCTTCGCGCACTCAAAGAATACCTTTTCCTGAAGGATTTCCTTTTGATCAATTTGGTGGTTTGTTTGAGCAATTCAATAATCCTTTGAATTCAGAAGAAAACTATTCCAATCCCAAATCAACTGCTCTAGGCTCTGGATTTATTATCGATTCTGCTGGTTTTGTGGTAACTAATTCTCATGTCATTAATAACGCTGATGAAATATATGTTAAACTAGCTGATAATACCGAACTACCTGCTAAATTAATTGGTAGCGATAAAAAAACTGATTTAGCATTATTAAAAGTAGAAGCCAAAAATGAATTACCTTTTGTAAAATTTGGTGATTCAAGCAAAGCTAGAGTTGGCGATATAGTTTTCGCTATTGGTAATCCATTTGCACTTGGTGGTACTGTCACTAGTGGCATCATTTCCTCAAAAGGTAGAGATATAGGTAATGATAGCAATATCGATGATTTTATTCAAACTGACGCTGCCATCAACGTGGGTAATTCTGGAGGCCCTTTATTCAATATGCAAGGAGAAGTAATTGGGGTAAATACCGCTATATTTTCACCTTCAGGGACTAACATTGGGATTGGTTTTGCTATACCTGCTGTTGCTGCTGAATCAATTATCGGTCAATTAATGAAAGGTGGGAAGATAAACCGTGGTCGCTTGGACGTTACTATTCAACAAGTTACTCCAGAAATCGCTGAAGGTCTTGGTCTTAAGGATACTGAAGGTGTTTTAATTGCTGAAGTAATTCCTGGAGGCTCTGGTGACAAAGCTGGACTTAAAAGCGGCGATATTGTTCTAGAATTTAATGGTCAAATTATTAAAACACAAAGAAAATTACAGATTAGCGTAGCGGAAACGCCAGTTAATAAAGACGTCAAAATGGTTATTTTAAGATCTGGAAAAAAACAAGAAATAACTTTGAAGATTCTTGATAATGAAAAAGATAGTAAAAAACTATCAATTAGTCATAAAAATGAACATTCATCAAATAATTCTTTTAAAAAGAATGGTTTTACTTTTAGTAATTTTACTCCTTCTATAAAGGCAAAATTTGATATCAGAGAGGATATTAAAGGAATAGTAATTACTGAAATTCCAGCTGAACTAAAAAGCACTATTTCAGTTAAAGTTGGTGATATAGTTGTTGGTATTAATCAACAATCAGTGGAAGATGTAGCTCAAATAAAAAAAATATTCGAAGATGCTAAAATTCAAAAAAAATTAAATGCCGTTTTGCTGATTAAACGGCGTGAACGCAGCGGTATGAGTACTTTTATAGCAACTATACCTTTGAATTAAATTTGACGTTTAAATGACCTTAACTTATCTACTTAAGGTCATTTATATAAATTCTAAATTATTGTTTTGTATCTCTTTCTTGGTCCTAATCAGTTGATAAATAATAGAGGCAAGATCAATCATCTACCAGCGATAATCATTAATGGGAGCCACGATATAATATGCAGAGCCAGAAGAGCTTATGATTTTTTCAAGGCTTGGCTTGGTTCATAAGATGGC
>JAKONF010000019.1 GCA_022702085.1 Rickettsiaceae bacterium
TATGGCCTTGATATTTGCTTTAATTGGTTTATCTTCACTAAAACTTCGTTAAAAATATATGTTTGGTAATAACCCAAAGCGTCCCTCTTTAAGTAGTGATGGTAATAGTTTGGAGATACAAAATATCTTCAAAACCATTCAAGGAGAGGGGCCATTAGTAGGCGTTCCCGCCATATTTATTAGACTTGGCGGTTGTAATCTTGCTTGCACTTTTTGTGATACAGAATTTGAAGATTTTGCACTAAAATCCATAGATTCAATTCTCGCTGAGGTAGATAAACTCAGCCTTAATACAAAACTTGAAAAATCAGTTAAATTAGTGGTAATAACAGGAGGAGAGCCTTTTCGCCAGCCTATAGAGTTATTATGCGAAGAACTGATTAAATTAAATTATCAAGTACAAATTGAAACCAATGGTACTTTATTTCGCGCGCTCCCAGCTGAAGTAACTATTGTTTGCTCACCTAAAGTCACAGGACCTGCATATTATCCTATCAGAGAAGATTTATTACCTAAAATATCAGCAATAAAATTTTTGTTAGCTAAAAATATGAAGCAATATTCAGATGTTGCAGAAGTTGGTCAAACTAAATATAATATTCCAGTTTATGTTCAAGCTATGGATCAATATAATCCGCAATTGAATAAAGATAACATGGAATTAACAATTACTTTAGCTTTGGAATATGGTTACCGTATATCTTGCCAAACTCATAAGATGATGAATATAGAGTAGATTTATGAAAAAAGCAGTAATACTTGCTAGCGGCGGACTTGATTCCTCAACTGTACTTGCCATGGTGCAAAAAATGAATTTTGAAATATACGCAATTAGTTTTGACTACGGTCAAAGACATAAATTTGAACTTGAAAAAGTAAAAGAATTTATCAAATCCTATAACGTAAAAGATCATAAGATTATTCATATTGACCCTAGTATTTTCAAAATTTCGTCGCTGGTAAACAAAAATATAGATTTACCTAAATATGAAAATGTGGAAGAAATAGAAGATGATATTCCTTCTTCATACGTGCCAGCTCGTAATACTATCTTCTTAAGTTACGCCCTAGGCCTTGCTGAATCAGTGGGTGCTTACGATATATTCATCGGTGTGCATGCTACGGATCATTCTAATTATCCTGATTGCCGGCCAGAATATATTGCAAGCTTTCAAAATATGGCAAATTTAGCTACTGCGGTAGGGGTAGAAGGCAATAAAATCACTATTCATACGCCAATAATAAATATGACTAAGAGTGATATTGTAAAAATTGGTTTAGAACATGGAGTTGACTATGTACATACTAGTTCTTGTTATGATGTTAACCAGCAAGGTGCAGCTTGTGGGCATTGCTTGGCATGCGTAATAAGACTTGAAGCATTCAAAAATAACAAAGTTAGTGATCCTATCAATTATGTCAAGGCGTGATTTATGACAATAAATAATATTAGGGAATGTTTGTTTGGTCCTTTTCCTACTATCGATCTTGGTGATATAACGTTAAGAGAAATGAATGAAGATGACGCTGAAGCTTATTTTAATTATATGAGCAGAGCAGAAATGGCGCCTTTCTTAACCTTTGACAATATGCCAGCGAGTCTTGAAAAAGCACTGGAAGAGGTGAAATATTGGGGCAGTTTATTTAGTAATAAAAGGAGTTTTTACTGGGGAATCGCCTTAAAAGCTAATAATAAATTAATAGGATCAGTAGGTTTTAATGTGATATCACCATCACATCTAAAAGCAGAGATAAGCTATGATCTAGATTATGATTATTGGGGCAAAGGCATGATGCTCAAATCTGCTAAAGCAGTGCTTAAATATGCTGATTTTCAACTAGGACTTATGAGAACTCAAGCAACGGTCATAACTGAAAATGTTAGATCGATAAATTTATTGGAAAGATGTGGCTTTAAAAGGGAAGGTTATTTAGAAAAATTTGAAGTAGTAGAAGGAGTGCATAAAGATTATTATATGTACGGTAGGGTAAGATAATTCTTATTCAGGCATTTTAATGCACCAAGCGACATTGCCTTCCATTTTTTTGATTATCACTATCTCGCCTTTTAGAGCTGATTCAACATTGTTTGTTGTTTGCAGCTTTGCATTAAGAATAGTTCCTGACCATTTAATTTGTCCAATCACCTTTGAATTCAAATCTGAAGATAAAACTTCCGCTTTGTTACCCAACATACCTTGATAATCATCTTTGGTATTATGCTTGTAAACATAATATTTTAGTGGCCACCAAAGTATTAGAAACCAAATTAATGAAGAAGAACAAAAAATGAAAATTTGATAATACAAAGAAAAATCATAGTTAAAGATTAACGCAGCATTAGATAAAGCCCCCAAGCCAAGAAATAA
Organism: Rickettsiaceae bacterium; assembly: GCA_022702085.1. Taxonomy (GTDB): domain Bacteria; phylum Pseudomonadota; class Alphaproteobacteria; order Rickettsiales; family Rickettsiaceae; genus JAKONF01. The sequence goes on from JAKONF010000019.1 coordinate 2,370, forward strand.
AATACCAAGCCCAGGAAATAGAGTAAATTCAGTTAAAAGCAGAACAAAACCAATAATGCCCCACAAATACGAAGGATATAAATTTGTATGTAGAAAATCCATAGAATGTACAAAGATTGTATATTATTGATTGGTAGTTTTGAGATAAGCTATCACGTTAGCAATATCTTCTGGCTTGTCTAAACCTATAAAAGACATTTTAGTACCAGGAATATATTTGCTTGGCTTATGTAAAAATGGAAACAAGCTTTCCTCATCCCAAACGCCACCTTTGTTTGTTAAAGCCGTAGAATATTTAAATCCTTCTTTTTTAGCTTTTTCATGGCCAACTATGCCTGCTAAATTTGGGCCAACTTTATTCGGTCCATTAGCTTCAAAGCTGTGACATGAGATACATTTTTTAGCAATTTCTTTGCCGGCTGCTGCATTTGCAACTTTCATAAGTTCTGGAATGTCAAATTTTATCTCTGCTATTGTATTGTTGACAGGAATACCTTCAGTTGTCGCAACACTATATCCTCGAGTTTGAGGCTTTAAATTAGGTTTATAGATGATATTAACTGTGACGCCAACGATCATAGTAATCAAACTAGCAAGTAAGATTGCTCCAGCTATTTTATTTAGTTCAAATCCTGACATAATTTAAAAATTTTGAATATTTAAAGGATAACAAAATATTACTAATCAAGCTATAAATTTCTCTAATTTACAATTAGATATTATGAATGAAGTAAATTATTGTTCATCTATAAAGATATTTTCATAAGTATTTGAGCCAAGAGATTTTATATCAGAATCAGTCATGATATCTACGTCATCTTCTTCGTTTGTTTCATTCATATATATCTTTTTACTGAATTCAATAGAAAGCAATATCTTCAATTTCTCTTTTTCTTCTTGCTTAGTTTTGTATTTTAACCAATGGTTTTTCTTCTTAGAAAGTATAAAATTTTTTTCTCTGAGATTATGATTTTTTCTAGCTTTATTCTTAGGCATAATTTGCGTATTTGATTTTGAAAATCTATTTAATAAACTTATTCTACTTCATCCAAATTCCAGCGCGCTCTTGGACAGAAAGTTAGATCATTAAATTTTTGGCTATTGAACCTCTCAAGGCCTGCATAAGCTATCATCGCAGCATTATCAGTACATAATTTGATCGGCAAAGTAAAAAATTCAAAGTCATGTTGTTGCGCAGTATTAGCTATTACAGCATTTAAGTACTTATTTGCAGCAACGCCGCCAGCAGCAACAAAGCTACGATTTTTATTGGCTTCAAGATAAATCTTGATAGCCCAGGAAAGTTTAGCTGCTAAAATTTGGGCGATGGTGAATTGAAAGCTGGCTGCTATATTATTTATTTTTGCATCATCAAGTGGTCCAATCTTATCAATAAGTAATTTAACTGCTGTTTTAAGTCCAGAAAAAGACATATCACAATTTGCCTGATTTATTATCGGCTTTGGTAAAACATAAGTTGCTGGATTACCAAGCTTGGCTCTTTGCTCAATTTCTGGACCACCTGGAAAAGATAAATTCATCATTTTAGCAACCTTATCAAAAGCTTCACCAACTGCATCATCTATAGTTTGACCCAAGATTTTATATTTTCCAAGAGCTTCCACCGAAACAAATTGGCAATGGCCACCCGATATCAATAATAATAAATAAGGATAAGAAATATCGCTAACTAACCTAGCGGTCAGGGCATGACCTTCTAGATGATTAATGCTGATGAAAGGTATTTTTAAGGCGCTTGATAAGCCTTTACTTAGCATTGAGCCAACAATTACGCCACCAATTAGGCCAGGTCCGCAAGTAGCTGCAATAGCACTTAACTCATTCAATTCAATTCTAGCTTCTTTTAAAGCCATTTTAACTGCTTGATCTAAATTTTGCATGTGCGACCTGGCAGCTATTTCAGGAACAACTCCTTTGTAGATACTATGTTCATTATTTTGCGAGATAACAATATTGGCTAAAATTTGCTTATCAGAACTTACTATTGAAGCAGAGCTATCATCGCAACTGGATTCAATGCCTAAGATAAGGGTTTTAGCTTGCATAATATATTAGGGTGACTAAGTTTTTGCCTAGATATTTTAGATAATACTATATGTAATTCATTATCTAAAATATCTAGGCAGCAAATGTTATTTTGTTGACATTAAAGCATTTATTACATTCTGCTCGAAGTAATATATATCTAATTGATTCTCAGCTTTGGTGAGATCAATTTTGCTTTCCATTTCTTTTGGTACTGGAATTTGCATAGCATTACTCAGTATCACGTAGTAGAAGTCTTTGCTTGGTACATAACCGCTTTCACTTCTATAACCTACAGCCTTTCCTGCATGATGATACATCACGTTACCACTGCTTAATTCAGTTATAAAAATGCCATAACCAGTGTAACTTTTAAATTCATTCTTTTTATTCTCAATTAAAAGATGTTTTGTAGTCATTTCTTTATAGGATTTGTCAGATAAAATTTTACCTTGATGTAATGCTTGATGCCACTTGAGTAAATCCTGAGCATTAGATATTATCCCTCCATCAGCGTAAGGTACTACAACAAATTCAACCTTAGCAGGCGCAAAATGAGGTTGCTGGCCAGTAGGAACTACAAAATAACCTCTAGGATATGGATTGTAACCATCATCTTTTTGCATTTTGAGTACTTCTTCTAAAGAAGCTAGACGAGTATTGTTCATCCCTAGAGGCACAAAAAATTCTTCTTTAAAGAAATCGCTTAACAGTTTGTTACTCACTTTTTCAATAATTAGACCCAGTAATACATAGTTTGTATTAGTATATTTGTGAATCTTAACTGATTTTAGATCTACCGGAAAAGAGGCAACATGATGAGCTATTTGACGATTAATATCACTATGAGGCAAGGATGAATCAATTTTCATATTCATGAAATATTCAGCAATGCCGCTGGTATGAGTTAATAAATCATGAATAGTAACTTCATCTGCCCAACCAGGTACCTTGTTGTTTGCCCAAATATTTGCTTCTTTATTTAAATATTTGCTAACTTTGTCGTGGACATTTAATTTGCCTTGATCCTGCAAACGTAA